>JAGVHQ010000021.1 GCA_020056565.1 Candidatus Berkelbacteria bacterium | reverse complement strand
TCTTCTAATTCGGTTTTGCGCGCCTCGCGCTCGCGCTCTGCTTCAACCCGCTTTTCCTCTAATTCTTTTTTAGAGATTGCGCGGAATGTCTGAATTACGATCGATTTATGTTTGACACCCTCTTTTTTTAATAATTTCGCAACCGAGTTAGAAGGTTGCGCCCCTTTATTCAGCCACGCTAAAGCATCGTCCTTATTCAGGGCGAGTTTTTTGGTATGAGGATCGTATGAGCCAAGGCGCGCAACACTCAAGCCCGATGTCGGCAGAGTGTGTTCTTGAATTACGATGCGATAGATCGGATACCCTTTCTTCCCAACCCGTGAAAACCGCATTTTAAGCATTGCAGATTTACTCCCGTTCTCGTGCTGATTTTACCCTGACAACCGGATGGAAGTCAAGCGCTCCTCGCCATCCGCGCAGAAATTCGCTAAACCCGAGCGTACGTTTTCCTTCCAGTTGGACGACATCGAGAATAAGCTCGCCGTCCTCGACGTGCGCTTTCCAGATTTTTAAAAGCTGTCCGCCTAGGTGCGTATACGCTCCGGGCCAGGGTTGAAGGGCTCGGATTTGGCACACGATTTCTTGAGGTGGTTTCGTAAAATCAATCTCGGCGTCTTTTTTTGAGAGTTTATGGGTGATACTCGCGCCCTTTTTTGGCTGGGGGCGGGGTTTGATTTTTCCGGCAATGTAACTTGCAAGCGTTGCGTGCAGTAGTTGGGCGCCGATCGCGGCTAATTTTTGGGTGAGCGTGTAGCCGGTCTCTTGATGTGAAATTGGTACCTTAATACTCGCTAAGATTGGCCCTGTATCGACATGCTGGTTGACAACAATAATCGTGACACCTGTCGTTCGGTCGCCCGCCAAAATGGCAGATTGAACCGGGGTTGCCCCTCGATGGCGTGGTAAGTATGAGGGGTGGATGTTAAGTGTTTTAAATGTAGGAATCTCAAATACCTCGTGGGGGATGATTTTCCCGTATGAGGCGACAATCCCGATGTCCACTTCGAGCGCGCGTATCTGATTTTGAAACTCCTCGTCTTTTAGGGTTTTGGGCGTCAAGAGCGGCACGTTATGGGCTTTGGCAAACGCATGTACCGAAGTGTCTTTGATTTTGAGAGCCCGTCCGTGCGGCGGCGCTGATTCCGTTACGATTGCCTTGAGTGGATACCCATTATGCCGCAGCATCTCAAGGATTGGGAGTGCGAAGTCTCCGCTGCCAAAGAAGACAATTCGAGGTGGGCGAGATAAGGGGTGTTCAATTACGGCCCGGCGCGTAATCAAGATTCCGTTTAAATGGTCAATCTCGTGCTGCAAGGCGCGGGCGAACAGGCCTTCTGCTTGTAATGTAGCTCGTTTTCCTTCTAGGGTCGTCGTTTTTACGCGCACCGAGGTTGAACGCTCGACATCCACTGCAACGCCTGGTAATGAGAGGCACCCCTCTTCTTTTGTTTCTTTCTCCTTCGAACTCCAGATAATTTCTGGGTCAATCAAAACCGTGAACGGAAAATTCTGTCCACTCCGCTTTTCCTGCTCGTCGCCGGTCAACTCCAGCACCGCGATTCGGCGGGACAGACCGATTTGGGGCGCCGCTAAACCGATCCCGTCGTGCCGGTGCATGATATGGCGCATACGGGCAGTCAGTTCTCCGAGAGAACCCCCACCCGCGCGCTCAGGGGCAGCGGGCGTCTCGAGTGCACTCTCAGGTGCGATAACGATTACGGACGTCGACATAAATCTCCTCCAGGCGCTCTGCGGTGTGTTCGATTGAAAAATCGCGGGCGCGAATACGAGCCGCCCCACTCAGGCGGTGCCAGAGTTTCTCATTATCAAGAAGTACTTCTACCCTGTCAATGAATGGGCGCGCTCGCGCCGGTACTAAAAAGCCGTTTTTCCCGTCTTCAATCACTGCTGTCGGGCCCATTTTATTGGCCGCGACAACCGGTGCGCCGGCGGCAAGCGCTTCCGCGATCACAATCCCCTGCGTGTCGGTCACAGAAGGGAATAAAAATATATGCGCCACTCCGAAAAGTTTGACTACTTCCGGGTGAGGGAGCATCCCGGTCCAGGTTACCTTTTCGGTAAGATCGTGGCGGGCAACCCAGGTCTTGTATCGCGCTTCCGCGGGGCCTGACCCGACAATTATAAGGTGTACCGTATGTTTTTTTACAATCTGTGCAAATGCTTCGAGCAAAAGAGCGATATTTTTTTCTTCAGCGATTCGTCCAACGTACATCAGGATTTTTGCATGCTCGTCAATCTGCCAGCGCTCGCGTGCTGCTCGGTCGTCCACTCGAGCATATTTGTCGACATCGATTCCGGTTGGGTTCACGTTAATCGGGACCTCAACACCATACTCTTCGAGCGTCTGCTTCATTGCCGGTGAGGGCGCGATTACACGGTCTGAGCGGTTACAGAACGCGCGTACCCGCCAAATGAGATACGAACGGGTACTGGAGTGAAACAACGACATGTAATGAGCATACTCGGCAATCAGCGTATGTTCTGTATGAATAAAGGGGATCTTGAGCCGGTGGGCAAGGCGCATCCCTACTCCACAGATCGTAAAAATGTGTTGGGCATGGATGATATCGAGGCGTAAAGACTTCACAAGGCCGGTGAGGCCCGGGAAATAGGGGATCGCGATCGGGTAATCCGGATGGGTCGGCAGCGTAATTGAGGGAAATCGGTACACACGCGGGTTTTTATCTTTGTAATCCCCCACTTTTGGGGCAAAAATAAAAAAAGTATGCCCTGCTTTTTCAAGGGCCTTACGAAAGATCTCAATCGAGGATACAACCCCGTTTGTAGTCGGCAGGTACGTCTGCGTAAAAATTCCAATCCGCACGAAACCCTCCTTATTTAGTGTACAGGAAGATACCTTCACGCGAGACGACCAGAGCGCCGTACAGAGCTTACTCAGTTAGTGGGTAAGGGTCTCATGACTCTTGACATTTCGCTTGGAATGTGCTACCAATCTTGCGTACCATCGGGTACAAAGGTTGTGTTCGAACAGGCCTTTCGTCAGACGACGGAGAGTCATGGTCGACACAAAGCCACATTAACAACAACGGTGAAATAGTTTCATGAACTTGTTGTTTCTGAGGCGGAAAATTGTCAACAACGGCTTGCTGGCGGTTTTCCGCCCAGGAGGCGGCAAAAACATGAAGATTACTGAAAAAATAACGTCCCTGTGGGACGTTGCGGTCGCCATCGGGCGATCGCTTGGACACGGTTGGTCGGAGACAGAAGTGTCCCCGATTAACCCCGACGACGCCGAGTGCGTCGTTGCGACGATTCGGGAAGCCGAGGACGCCTATAACAACGCGCACCCCACCAGCTTCTACGCGGGTGCCGCCAGTGGTTGGCGGCAGCACGGGACTAACGGGGTCGCTTACGCAACCCCAAGTCGGGGGGACTTCACCCTAACCCGTCATTACACGGACGGGGAGTGGTTGGAGCTGATCCACAAAACCAAGTCTTTCGCCTGGGGAGATGTGGTCGTTACCACCGAATTCCAGGATGGACAAGACGTGGCCCAAAAGGTGGAGTGGATGGGGCTCGCAGTATTTCCGGAGATCCTTGGCATCCCGCTTCTCCAGCGAATTGCCGGTACGGGGCGGATGTACGAGGGGATGAAGGGAATCAGTAGCTCCCTGGGCTCCCTGCTTCACGGGGCTTACTACCCCGACGAGCGGGACCCGCAGTTCGAAACTTGGGGCCTGCCCCAGGAATTTGAGGTCTGTGTCCGGAGGGCGATGGAGGCGGCGGCCGACGACGGTGCCGACTTAATCAAGCTCCAGACCTTCGCCGAGGAGGCGGCCATCGTGGCCGTCCACCGCCAGCTCGAAGACCTCAGGGACCCCCTCTTGGTGGGTCTCCGCGTCCGGTACGGGGCGCTGGCGCAAACCGCCGTCAGGCGGGCTAATGCGGCAGCGGCCGTGGAGGTCGATGCGGACGGGTTCGCGGTTGTCGACCCCGAACTTCTCAAGGCATTCGGAGTCGAGTAAGAAACCTCGATTCCCCATGCCAATACGTCCAGCCTGCCTCGCGCGGGCTGGACGTTTTCTATTGCTTACAATTCTAAGAGCTATTTTATTATGATCTCTCCCTACTCCCTGCGCGGCTCGGGGATAATTCGCCATTTATCAGATTCGGGCAGTTTTTCTTTTTCGAAAAATTGGGCAACGTCCTGATGTTTGCCCCGCAGAAAGAGCGAATTTTGCTCGGTCCGCACACCAAGTTTCGCCTGTTCGGCCCGCTCGGCAAGCGCTTGTATGGTTGCGGGCGGGTTTGCAATCGATCGGCACTCTACCATCCGCCCGTATGGCGGCAGATCCAATGCTTTGCGGTGTGCTAAGTCGCTGTCGCGTACCGTGTTCCACACGCCCCATTCCTTGAAAACGGCATGTTCGGGGTAGCGAGTCTGAATGTATATATGGTCTGTGCCCCGTAATTCCCCGAAATCTTCCAGGAGCTCCTCTACTCCGGTGTAACGGGGGCTGGTGAGTAAAGAATCCGGGTCAAGCATTACCGCGATAGAGTTCTCAGGGAAGCGGTGCTCAAAAAGCGCGCGCGTGCCAACCACAAGTTGCGCGTCCGGCGGCCAACTTGATTGCGCACCCGCAACAATCGTCGGTTTGTGCCCAAGCTCGGTCGTGAGCAAATCCGCAAGTTCCCCGACACCAAATCCGATTTTTTTGAAACTAGTCCCTTTACACTGCGCGCACGTTGCCTGTGAGGCAGGTCGGATTGCCGAGCAGCGTAAGCAGACCTCGTGTAATGTTTTTCCGGTGCGGTTATGGTAGATTACAACCTTTTGCTTGGCTTTCAATGCATGGCGAATATGCTCAAGCGTTGAAAGTTCAAATGGTGCTTTTTTAAGCTCGATTATTGTTGCCGCTGGGAAACGGTCAAGAGTGGTTTTATCCATAGCTTGGCCCTCGGTGCCATACGGTAGTGCCCCACTTCCGACAACAAGCGTGTTTTTTTCTAATTTTGCGCGCGCTAAAATAGCAGGTAAAATCTGCAATCGCGGGGCACGGTCGCTCATGAAACCAAGATGGTGCGGGTTATCGCAGATAATAAGGTCTAAAGGATACGGACAAAAAAGCGCGCTGCGCGTTCCGACCAAGACCTGGAATTGACCGCGCCGTGCAACGCGCCAACTCCCTGTACCACTACCAATGCCCGTCCCCTCCCATGCTACGACACCCTCTTGATGTAGCCCCTGACAAAATTTACGCACGAGCTCTTGATTCGCAAGCAGCACAAGGACTTTCTCATTTGGCCGAATGGCCTTCAGGAGTGTGCGGTAATGTTCCCAGCGTTTCTGGACGCTTCCACTCACGAGCCGGAGCGAAAAGCTGCTTTTGGGGGAAGTAGGAAAAGCGGGTAAGTCGGGCATGGGTTTTTTAAGGGTCCACAATGGGGCTGGAGCCGAGCGCGTAAGCGCCGTGGAAAAATTAGTAAACCATCGTTCGGCAATCGCTCGTGCAAGCGGGATAAAAAAAGGCGGGAAAAGCGCACCATCTGTAAGAACGGTTTTGATCGGCTTGAGTGCTCTTAGTTGTACGCTACCAGCTCCGATCACGATTCCGTTTACAAAACGTGTCCCGAGCGGCACCCGCACAAGCGCGCCAGCTTTAACTACAACCCCTGGAGGCCCTGCGTATGTAAAAGCGGACAACTGTTTTTTTCCACTCGGAACAACTACGTCATATGTAGGGTTGGCCATCTTCATTGTATGTACCATCAAATGCGCTACGCTACCAGTACGGTATCAGTTAAGATTATTTGTAGCTTGTATTATTGCGCGAAATGCTGCATTTCGCGCAAAGAGGAGACCCAAATTTTCAACAGCGCAGTCCCGATTTATCGGGACGAGCAATAAAAATTTAGGGGCGACGAGATGGAACGTTTAATTACACAATTGCGAGCGACCGGCATTCTCAAATCCGAACGGGTGATTGAGGCCTTTCAAGCGGTTCCACGCGTAGATTTCGTAGATTATTACTTTAAGAGTTTGGCAACTGTGGACGAGCCTTTGCCGATTGGTTCCGGCCAAACCATTTCCCAGCCGCTCACTGTCGCGTTTATGCTTGAGCTTTTGAACGCGCAGGAGGGTCACAGCGTACTCGAGATTGGCTCTGGTACGGGGTGGGTAAGCGCGTTACTTGCACACATTGTCGGGCCAACAGGCCACGTTGTAGGCGTGGAGATTATCCAGTCTTTAGCAGATGCGGCTCGAGCGCGCCTGCGTGACAAGGGATTCCACAATGTTGAAATCGTGTGCGCGGATGGTTCTGAAGGATACTCGAGCGCGGCGCCCTATGACCGGATCATCGGGTCGGCTTCTGCCCCTCAAACTCCAACCTGGCTGACTAAACAATTGA
>JAGVHQ010000056.1 GCA_020056565.1 Candidatus Berkelbacteria bacterium | reverse complement strand
TATCTTTCCAACCTTGTAACAACCGTTCCGACTGCCGCGCATGTTGTCCATTACGCCGAAATTGTGCACCACAAAGCCACGTTGCGTCGGTTAATTGAAGTGGCGAGCACGATTGCTCGGCTGGGATATGACGAAGAGCGGGATGTCTCCACCGTGTTGGATGACGCAGAGACCAACCTTTTCGCCGTTTCTCAGCAGCATTTGAAGATTAATTTTGTGCCAATTAAGGATATTCTGTCCCAATCGTTCGACCGGATTGATGAACTGCACAAAAATAAGGGCGTGATGCGGGGGATCCCGAGTGGATTCAAAGATTTGGACAACCTGCTCGGGGGGTTTCAGCCCTCTGATTTAATAATCATTGCCGCCCGTCCTTCAATTGGAAAATCCTCTTTGGCGCTTTCGATTGGTCTGAACGCCGCTCTTGAAGCGAAAGTACCGGTTGGGATTTTTTCGCTGGAGATGTCGCGTGAGCAAGTGGTGGATCGCTTAATTGCCGCCCAAGCCCGCGTAGATGCCTGGAAACTAAGAACCGGCAACTTAACGGATGATGATTTTCCGCGCATCAATTACGCAATGGGTGTTTTGGCAGACGCGCCTCTGTTCATTGACGATTCTCCAATGCTGAATGTGATGGATATCCGTACGAAAGCACGCCGCTTGCAAGCGCAGCAAGGATTAGGGCTGATTATTATTGACTATTTGCAGCTCATGGAAGGACGTTCTCGTGCAAGCGATCCGAACCGTGTCCAAGAGGTTTCAGAGATTTCCCGCTCCTTGAAGGGTTTGGCGCGTGAATTAGACGTACCAGTACTTGCGCTCTCCCAGCTTTCCCGCGCGGTAGAACAACGTCGGCCTCAAATCCCGCAACTTTCGGACTTGCGTGAGTCTGGTTCGATTGAGCAGGATGCGGATGTGGTGATGTTCATTTATCGCCAGGATTATTATGAACGCGACACCGAGCGCAAAAATATTGCCGACATCCTGATTAAAAAGCACCGCAATGGCCCTACGGGGGAAGTGTCACTCTATTTCCGCGCGGAACAGATGACCTTTGAAAACCTCTCAAAAGGGGAAGTTGTCACTCCGATTGCCGAAGAGTTGAACGAACCAGGATCGTTTACCTAGGAGTGGTTTGTGCCCTTATCTTACGTGGTACGGGGCTTGACGAATGCCCCAAAAGGGCGTATGATAGATGTGTAATTGGAAATTGACAAGGAGGGGATGAATCGGTGAGGACGCGCTGTCCTGGTTTTATGATTTCCAACGTACTCGACAATTTTGCGCATTTCACACTAGCCGACCTTAGGTTCTCAACCAGGGTAGATGTCCTTACCGATGACAACGGTTTCAACTCCACGTTTAGCGGAAATCAAATACCGCTATCCACGAATTTTTTTTCGGAGATTCCCACCGTTGTTTTCGTAAGGTCCGGGCCGACCCTTTCACTCTTTCGAGCAGCACCCAGCTTCTGGAAGGAGTAACAACCGGGAAACGCCTCGAGGGACCCGAAGTGTACTCACGGGATTGAATTTAAAAAAAACTTCGCCCGCACTTGAGACTATGCTTCGGGTCTTTTTTTTGTCTAAAATTTGGCGGGCAACCTAAGGTTTCCCGCCAACGCTCTCCGCCAGCCGGCGGATCGCTCCACCCTTCCTAAAAGGTTACAAAAAGCCGAAATAAATTCGGCTTTTTGCGTTGGAGTATCCGCTTGCAGGCGGATACTCCGGCAGAAATCAGTGAAGTCATCACCAGGCGGAGAGAGTAAAGTAATAAACCTTGACTCCTCAGCTCTTTTATGGTACACATAACATCATCGTACTTGAACATTAGAGCACCGTTACCCTCTCTGTTTTTGCAAAAAGAACAGGGTGGAGTAACTGTGCTCCCTGTGACCGTCAGGCGCAAGACGTTAAAACGCAAGGAGAACTCCCGTGAGTAAACGAACACCCTCCTCTGAGGAACTTTTGAGGCTAGCGGCAACTCTTGTTACCGCAGTGCGTCCCAACTTATCCAAGGAAAGCGTTCAGTATTGGAACGCCAATACCGAAGAGCTGCATCGAAAGATAGGTGCAGTTCTTCGCGGAGAGGGGCAAGTAGCCTCGAAACAAAGCGAGCTCCTTCGCTTCGAGCGCACCATCACCTTGGCGGCGACTCCACATTTCTCCATCGCAGACCTTGAGGTTGACACAGAAGCACCCGTCCCCATTGCCAACTTGGGCAACCTCAAAGAGGCCTTTAGGGGCCTGATTGAGGAAAACGTCCAGGAGAGAAAGGGCAGAGTCCATCGCCTACTTCAGGGCTCCTTAGATGCTCCGATCCAAGCTGAATTAGGCGAGGATCACGAGATCGCCTTTGGCCAAGTGCGCCCCTTCCTCAAAGATGCCGACCGTACCAAGCGGTACTTCTTTTACATTCGTGGTACATCGTTGGCAGTCTTCGCGGACTGGGGCGTCGACGGTTGGTACCTCGGCGCCGGCTCTGTCGAGAGCCAGGTTCTGTGGGTTCGGGACCGCCGGGTTGTCTCTGGCTGATTCTTTAACCCTTTGGCCTTTGTGCCATTTTGGTTTAAGAATCTTTGACCCTCTGATCCTTCGCTTCGTGCGATAGGAAGGAGGGTCATTATTTTTGTATAATTTCGAGAAGACATGTTGACATGCTAGATTAAAGAACGCATGCACCCCACTTCGTCAAAGCTTCGAGGGGCAGGCCATCCGCTTCTGCGCGATCTTAATCCTGCCCAGCGCGAAGCCGTCCTACATACGGGAGGGCCGCTTTTGGTATTGGCCGGGGCGGGCAGCGGCAAAACAAAAGTGCTGACGCATCGGTTTGCGCATCTTGTTCAGGTAGGGGGGTATGACCCGCATCGCATTTTTGCGGTTACGTTCACTAATAAAGCCGCGCGCGAAATGGGCGAGCGGGTGGGGAAGCTCTTCGGCCGAGCGCAAGCCCGATTTGCGTGGCTCGGTACGTTTCACTCTTTGTGTGTACGGATTCTACGGCATGAGATTGAGCCTTTAGGTTACTCACGGAATTTCTCTATTTACGACGAAGACGATACCCGCAAAGCAATCGCACAGGCGATGAAAGCGCTTGCCATAGATCCGAAAGCCGTTAACCCGGACGCAGTACGGGGGATGATTTCGCGCGCTAAGAATCAAGGGTTAAACGCTCGAATTCTCTCCCAGCAATCGGAAGGCTTCTTTGATGATATGGTCGCCAAGATCTGGGAGCGTTACCAACAGATTCTCAAGGAATGCGACGCGCTGGATTTCGACGATTTGCTCCTTGTCACACTCACTCTGCTCAACACCCACCCGAAAGTCGCCCGCCAGTATCAGGACCTTTTCCAAGCGATTCTCGTAGACGAATACCAAGATGTAAATGACGTGCAGTACCGCTTACTGGAAATATTGGTTGGGTCTCGGGGGGAAATTACGGTCGTGGGAGACGATTTCCAGGCGATTTACGGCTGGCGGGGGGCGAATTTCGCTAATATCCTTTCCTTCGAACGCCGTTTTCCAAACGCACGGGTGATTAAACTGGAGCAGAACTATCGCTCCACACAGCGAATTTTGGCCGCCGCCCAAGCGGTAATCGAACATAACCGCCACCGCACAGACAAAAAGCTGTGGACCGAGAATTCCAAGGGCGCGCCGGTCGTGACGGTTGAGGCCTACGACGAGGGGGATGAAGCCGATTTTGTGGTCCGGGAAATTGAAGCACTCAGCTCAGGGGCACAAGATTCTGAGGAGGAATCTGTTGCGCCGAATCCAAGCGCCCAATACCGTTTTTTCAAAAACCTCTTTCAAGACGGTTCACTTACAACAGCTTCCGCGCTGGGGAAAGTACGCTCTGGGTCCCGTTTTCGAGCATCTTCCCCAAAGGAGCGCGCGTTTGAGCTTAATGAATGCACTGTGTTGTACCGCACAAATGCCCAATCCCGCGCGTTGGAGGAAGCATTCATCCGAGCGGGGATTCCCTATAAAATCGTGGGGGCCTTGCGTTTCTGGGAGCGCAAAGAGGTAAAAGACATCGTTGCCTATGTAAATGCGATTGTTAATTCAAACAACCGAATTGCGCTGGAGCGAATCGCAAACACTCCTACGCGCGGAATAGGCGCCATTAGTCTTGCCACCCTGTTTGCCCCAACGCCTCTGAGTGAAAAACCTCAAAAAGTGCAGGATTTCCTCCACTTGATGGATACGCTGCGCGCGGTTGCGGCCCGCTTAACCCCAGCAGAGTTAATCGAGGAGATTCTAGAACGCTCTGGATATAAAGCGATGCTTTCACACGGTACGCCCGAGGAAGAAGCGCGTTTGGAAAACATTTCCGAGCTCATAAATGTTGCCTCCCAATACACTGAACTAACCCCGTTTCTTGAGGAAGTTGCGCTTATCTCTGACCTTGATCGCTTCGACCCTACGGCAAACGCGGTAACGTTAATGACATTGCACACGGCAAAAGGGTTGGAGTTCCCCGTTGTATTCATTGTCGGAATGGAAGAGGGGATTTTTCCGCACTCGCGCTCGTTCACCGACCACGGTCAGCTAGAAGAAGAACGCCGGCTCTGCTACGTGGGGATGACGCGTGCCAAAGAACGTTTGTATCTGACCTGGGCTCAATCGCGGCTGCAGTATGGGACGTTTCACCGTAACCCGCCCTCGCGCTTTATTGCCGAAGTGCCGCCGGAATTCATTGAGCAATTAAACGCGTAAGTCGCTCTAGTGGGATTGACGAATACGCCGCAGCTCTGTACCGTCGGGATGCGTGCTTCAATTTTCTCGAATTCCTCGTTTTGTCCTTTTCCTTATCCCTGCTGCGCTTGCCGCAAGCATTACTTTTTTGGGGGTGCGTGAGCAAAAGTCCTCGACTGGGCAGGTAGCAGGAGTTTCCACGGGTCCTGCCCAACAAGCATCCGCGTCTTTATTGCCGGTGGAGGTGCAACACGTTCCTTTTGGGGAACGTTCGTTAGATCGATATTTTGTAACTGCCGGGGTTATGGTTTATCCCGAAGACAAAGTGCGCAGCATCCCACCTCTTGAGTTCGGCATGGGAGGGGAAGTAATAATTGAGCGTGCGACTCCTGTGAAAGTTTTTGACGCGAACGTTGAGCATTTATACCGAACGTGGCAGGTAACGCTTGCCGCTCTCTTACAAGAGAAACAAGTCAGCTTGGGTGAGATGGACGCGATTGAGCCCGCGCTTGAGACATCATTAACTCCCAATCTTGAGGCGCGAATTACACGTGTGGAAGAAACTGAACTCAAGCTGATCGAGTCGATTGCGTATGAGACGGTTGAAAAAGAGGATCCGGGCCTTGAGCGAGGCAAAACACGTGTTGAGCAAGAGGGTGCCTTAGGGCAGAAAGAGCTGACATATAAAGTCCGCCGCGAAAACGGTAAAGAGGTAAAACGCACCCTCACAACTACGAACGTTACGCGTCAACCCCAGAAAAAGGTTGTCGCGAAAGGGACAAAGACCGTTATTTTAGGGGAAGGGATTGCCACATGGTACGGCGCACCGGCGCTCGTAGCGGCCCACAACACACTGCCCCGTGGGAAAAAAGTATTGGTGCGTAATCTTTCGAACGGGAAAACCGTGGTCGTAACGATTGTCGGGGGAGGTATTAAGGGGCGCGCGATCATTGACCTTTCCCCAGACGCGTTTGCTGCAATTTCCTCCGGCGGATTAGGCGCAGGCATATTAAACGTGCGCCTTGAAGAGCCGTAATGGATCTTCCTGATTTTCCTGATCTTTCTGAACGCCGGAATCTGCAATTATTTTTGAAAACGCGGGGTTTAACTGCAAAGCGTGGGTTTGATCAGAATTTTTTGGTTGATCCGACAGTCGTGGCAGTAATTGTTCAAGCTGTGGGGGCGGAAGATGGGATACCAATCGTCGAAGTGGGCGCCGGGTTGGGCACATTAACGGCTAACCTTCTTAAGCGAGGCGCAACAGTTACCGCAATCGAATCTGATCGCGAGATGGTTGCAATTCTCAATGAGCGTTTTTCCAAGAATTCTCGGTTTACACTGCTTCCTCAAGATGTGCGGAGTGTTAATTTCAGTTCGTTTAATCGACCGTACCGGCTTGTAGGCAACCTGCCATACTCGATTACCGGTCAAATTGTACGTTTGCTTCTTGACCTGAGCGAAGCGCCTGAGCGGATTGTGCTTATGATCCAAAAAGAAGTAGGGGATAAAATTATGGGTAAACCCCGACTGTCGCGCTTAGCGGTTCTGGTTCAGCTTTTTGGCACAGTGGAGTGGGTAACAGAGGTTTCCCGTAATTCGTTTTTACCCGCGCCGCGTGTGGACTCTGCCGTAATCAAGATCACACCCCGTCAAACACGAGTGCTCAACCACGCCTTAGCGCGTTTTATCAATATTTCATTTGCCAATCCGCGCCAGACACTGGCGAATAATTTGAAACACGGATACTCATTACCAGACGATTCAGTTGCGGCACTGCTGAAGAAGAGTGCACTCAAGAGGACTGTCCGTGCCGAGGAAGTCTCTGTTGAACACTGGCCCGAGTTCCACAAAAAAGCTCAAACACTATGCTCTATATCGTAGCCACCCCGATTGGAAACCTTTCCGATATGAGCCTCAGAGCGCTTAATATTTTGGCTGAAGTTGACTGCGTTTTAGCTGAAGATACACGAGTGACGGGTGTATTGTTAAAACACTTCAAGCTTTCAAAACCGTTACAGTCTGTTCGCGAACAAACACCTGACAGCGTATTGGCGGGTTTAATTGACCGCATGGAGCAGGGTGAAGCGATGGCGTTTGTGACCGACGCCGGCACGCCCGCCGTAAGCGACCCGGGCGGCAAACTGGTGGAATTGGCGCATCGCGCCGGGGTGAGAGTCGTGCCGATTCCGGGGCCCTCGGCGGTTATTGCCGCGCTCTCGGTAGCGGGATTTCCGGCAAGCGAATTTGTATTCCTCGGCTATTTCCCTAAAAAGAAAGGCCGGCAAACATTGGCGCGCGCTCTTAAAACAGAAAAACGAACTGTGGTGATGTTTGAAACCGGTCCGCGGATTGCTAAAACACTTGAGCTGCTAAAAAGTGAGCTGGGTGAGCGCGAAATTGTCATTTGTCGCGAACTGACCAAGATCTATGAAGAGGTGATTCGCACGTCGCTCCAAGAAGTTCCCATGCTTACCGAAAAAGGAGAATTCGTCCTCGTTTTAGGCCCGCTCAAAAACTAATCCATTTCTGGTTGACACCAGGATAAATTCGTGCTAATCTTTTAGTCGCTCGTTCCGCTTATTGGAAGAGCGCCTGCCTGCCGCAGGCAGGAATTGCGTCATTCTCGTTCTTGAAAAATCCAGGAGGGGTCTTGTTATGCGCATCCGTGTTAGTGTGTTTATGTTATTCTTCGTACTGCTTCTTCACACCACGGTCTGCGCTCAGCAGACCGAAGAAGCTACTCTGGTTTCGAAAGCGAACGAGGAGCTCAAGCAAAAACTCACCTATTCAAAGGATGAGAAGCTTCTCGATCGGTTCCATACCGCTGCAAAGACGGTTGTTGCGGTCTGCAATTCCGCCACAACGCCGTTTGTATTTCACCTCGTGGTAAGCTCTGCCTTTCAGGCAGAGTCCGTCGGAGACCACATCTACGTCACGGACACGATGGTGGAGTACTTGCTCGGTGATGAACTGATTTTTGTTCTCGGGCACGAAGTCTGGCATGCCGAGAATGAAGACTCCATCAAGAAGGTCAAAGAGATCAAGAGGCTCAGGAGTCGGGTCTCCCTCCAAGATTTTCTGGGGGGGATGTACCCTGGTGGTAGCTCGGTGCGTAAAGGAACTGATCTAAAGCGCTTCATCGAAGGGCTTGAGCAGGAAGCGGACGATGGATCGCTTGAGTATGGCATCCGTGCAGGAGCAAATCCCATT
>JAGVHQ010000059.1 GCA_020056565.1 Candidatus Berkelbacteria bacterium | reverse complement strand
CTATTCAAGAAGCCGAAACAGAATTGGAGCAAGAACTTTCGCGCAGAAAAGAAGATCTGGAAAATTCTATTCAAGAAGCCGAAACAGAATTGGAGCAAGTAAAACAAAAGCTGTCTCCTTCCGAAGAGCTCGAGGACCAGATAGACAACATTGATTCAATGGTTGCCAATGCATGGAAAATCAAAGAGAAGCCCTCCCTCGATAGTGAAAGAAAATTCAAAGAATTACGAACCGAATATCTTGAACTCCCTTATCGGGCGGAAAAAGATAGCGAAGAGAGCATTAAGGACAACGACACGACGGCTCTCCTTGAGGCATTACGGCTTACCCGCTTTGCGCTTCTAAAACAAGAGTTAGATATCGAACGCAAGCGACAAGAGAAAGAGTCTAAATCTAAGGACAAAGGCGGCTCTGACGATGATGACGACTTTGGTGAGGACTAAGTTCCGGCTTGCCAGCTTGTGAGATAGCGGGCCTGCTCTTTCGTAAGTGAGTCTTTTTTAATCCCCATCGCGGTCAGCTGACGGGCGGCAATGTCGTCATCTACTTTTCCCGGCAGGACAACGACGCCCGGTTGCAACTCGTGTTTATGCTCCACAATATATTGCAGGGCTAAGGCCTGGCCGCAAAACGACAAGCTCATCACGGTTGAGGGGTGGCCTTCGGCAGCGGCGAGATTGACTAAACGACCTTCTCCGGCTAAATAAAGATTCTTTTCTTTCGAGCCATCTGTAATCTTGAATTCTTGAAGTGAAGGACGGACTTGTGTAACTTTACGCGCTAGCTTTTTCAGCGCATCAATATTAATCTCAGCATCAAAATGCCCGGAATTGGCTAATATCGTGCCGTCTTTCATTACCTTCATATGCACTCCGTCAATCACATGCTTGTTGCCGGTTACGGTGACGAAAACATCACCAACTTTTGCTGCTTCCAAAATCGGCATTACCCGAAATCCATCCATACGCGCTTGCAAAGCCCGCAGGTTATCCACTTCGCACACCACCACTTCCGCTGACATTCCTTTGGCGCGCAGCGATACGCCCCGTCCGCACGAGCCATACCCGATTACCACCATTGTTTTCCCCGCAAACAACAGGTTCGTAGCGCGCAGTAAGCCGCCAATCGTAGATTGGCCTGTACCATAATAGTTGTCGAATAAATGCTTGGTTTTGTTGTCGTTGACCGCCACGACTGGGTATTTAAGCGCGTCGTCTGCTTCCATTGCCCTCAGGCGCTGGACGCCAGTGGTAGTTTCCTCTGTTCCACCCACGATCGAGGGAATGAAATCGGTATGTTTTTGGTGGATAAGAGTGACAAGGTCGCATCCGTCGTCAATCGTAAGTGCTTTTTTACCCTGTTTGACGGCTTTTTTGAGCTCCGCGACCACGGCTTCAAGGTTTGCGTAGTACTCTTGGTGCGTTTCGCCCTTCCACGCCCATACTTTTGTACCCCGTTCATGCAAGGCAACGGCCACGTCGTCTTGGGTTGATAAAGGATTACATCCGGTAATCACCACCTCGGCGCCACCTGCCTCCAACACATCCACCAACACTGCCGTTTCTTTGGTGACGTGCAAAGCCATCCCGACAACATAGCCCTTGAGCGGCTGCTTCTTTTTGAACTCATCCTCAACTGTCAAAAGCGCCCCCATTTGCGAGCGCGCCCAGGCAATGTTTTTGCGCCCCTGAGCGGCGAGCTTGATATTGGCAACATTCTTCATGAATTACTCCTTTGTTACTTGAGTATAGCTGGTATACACAGTTAGTCGTTCTCGCACCTCTGGTAGTGTCAGCGAAAGCAAGCGCTCAGGGCCGAGAGCTTCGGTGGTAAAGGATGCCACCACGGTCGCTACCCGTACAGCACGGATGAGGTCGGGGAACGTCGGAAACTTTTTTAACGCCGCAAACTGGCCGGCCAAAGCGCCCGCAAACGAATCGCCGGCCCCAGTCGGGTCAATCACCTCTCCGAGGGGATACCCCGGAGCGGCAAAGAACAGGTTGGTTTTGCCACTGGAAAAGATTAACGCCCCGTGTTCGCCCTTCTTGATAATCACCACCTGCGGGCCTTGCTCCAGCAGTAATTGTCCTGCGCGCACCAAATTCGAACTGCCAGTAATCATGCGTGCTTCGCCGTCGTTAATCACCAAGGCGTCTACCCGTTCAATCGCCTGCAACAGGCGCTTTTTAGCGCTTGTAATCCAGTAGTTCATTGTATCGAGCATCAGATACGGACGGGGGCGTTGAGCATGCGCCCAGTCAAGCATTTGATGCTGAACTTCAGGATCAAGGTTACCCAAAAAGAATACGCGCGCTTTTTTGTAAGCCGCGGGGACTTCTGGTTTCCAGCCCGCTAAACTCCCCAATTCGGTTTTTTTCGTAATCGCCTCGTCCATCGCAAAGCGATATTCGCCCTTCCAGCGGAACGTCTTGCCCGTTACGGCAAGGCCTTGGAGGTCAAAGCGCTTTTTAAGCAATGCGGTATGCTCGTGGGGAAAATCTTTCCCTGTTACGGAAACGATTCCGACGCGGGCGAAGAGGTTCGCGGCCGTTCCGGCATACACGCCCGACCCCCCCAAGGCATCCGCCACACTGCCAAACGGGGTCTTGATGGTATCAAGCGCCGTTGTGCCGGAAATGATAACTGCCGGATCTGATTTCACGATGTCTTACTATAGCGTAATCGGATTCTAAATTAAAGAACTCTATCTAGTCTCTTAATCCTTGATTTATTAACCAGAATACGCTTTAATGTGGCCAGCAGCGTTCTTGAACAACGCGAAAATCTATTCGGAGGTTACGGACATGAGTTCGTTTACATTTCCCCTGTTCAGTCAGGAATGGGACAAATGGGAGCTTGCAAAACGCCAAACTTCACTCGAAGAAAGACAGGTTGAGGAGCTCGGGCGTCAAACCAAGGCGCTGGAGAAGATCGCATCAACGCCATCGGGTGATTCCACACCCGTACGATATTTTCAGCCAGACATTCTGTACACACAGAATTCGCTGGTTGCCGATCCATTTTGGTCCTCGGGTGATATCGAAGACGCGATTCGTGACGCGGCGGAGGTCAATCTTCTCGGCCAAGAGCGGATCGAGGACGCGATTCGAGAAACCTCAAGTGATATCGAGGACACAATCCGAGAAGCATCAAGCGATATAGAGGACGGGATTCGAGAAGCATCAGAAGCAAATCTTCTGGCACAAGGGTGGACTGCTACCCTACTCCAAGGGGTGCGGACAGACCTCGCTCTTCTTCAAAGTGAGTTTACTTGGGGAATCAATCGACTTCACGACTGCTTGGTGCACGGGTTCAACCAACTCGTCACGACGCTCGAAATCACCAACTACACGCTTCAACACCCATTGGGCACGCAAGCGGCAGAGCACAAGGAGCGCGGAAAGAGGGCGTACGAGTACGGCCTTCGATTTAAGGAGACCGAACGAGCACGCTGGATGAGCGATTCCGAAGCCGATCTGCGCGCGGCGCTCGAGCTGAATGGGTACGACTTCGAAGTCTGGTACCTGCTTGGCTTTGTGCTGGGCTACGAACATGGTGACCTAGAAGAGGCACAGAAAGCATTCGATAGTGCCCGCCATTACGCCGAACCGGTAGATACCAAAGTAGCGTCCCGAGCTGCACGGCAGGCCGGAGCAACCGCTGCGGCGCAACAGGATTATGAAGCCGCTGTTTCAGGATACGAAAAGGCAACCTCACTCGACCCAGGCTACACGATTGCCAAATTCGAGTTCGCGCGTGTCCTCATCAAAGGGGAAGACCCTAGAGTCACGGAGTGGGCGTGCCAACTTCTCATTAAGTCCGTGGAGCAAGAGCCCAAACTTTGGGCACTCGCCTTTACGGACCCGACTTTTCAGCGATCTCCAACATGCTTCGAGCAGTTGGATCAACTGCAAAGACAGCTGCGCGACGAGATCCAGCAACAAGTAAGCGACCTTAGAAGTCGCTTTGAGGAAGCAAAACAGAATCTTTCTCTTGACCCATCATTCACGGAATCGTTCGCGTCCCAACTGCGTACCGTGAAAGATGTCGCAGATAGCGGCGGTTATGCCGCTCTACGGGGCATTGTTCCACTTTCGGTGACCTTGCCGAACACATTAAGTGGACTTATTCGTGCGACGGAGACTTTAGCTGAGCAAAGGCGACAAGAAGAGGAGCAAAGGCGGCGAGAAGAGGAGGCTTTCGTGCAGCTGCGCGACGAGATCCGCCAACACGCAGGCGACCTCAGAAGTCGCTTTGAGGAAGCGAGGCGGAATCTCCCTCTTGAATCCTCATTCGCCGAAACATTCGGTATCACTCTAAGAGAAGTAGAAACCAGAGTTATTCAAGCTGGTTATGCAGAAGTGTTAAGCATCGAACCGATTCTCAACCAGACACGCAAGAAGTTGGATGAGGAATCCAATCAAGCCAAGGAAAGGTTGGTGAATAAGGTTAGCTCAGGTCTCGCATTTCTGATGAAGGATCTGAATTCTCAAGCCTCCCTATCATACCGGGGAAGCCGTAGTTCGGACCTTCGTGATGAGGATAGACTAAGTATAGAGCAGGATGCACCTGGCGCTATCGCGTTCTTTCACACATTTCTAAAAGAAAAGAGGGCACAACTCGTGTTAAAGGACATGGCGTCTCAGCTCGAGGGTGAGATCTCGTCATTGTGTCTGGCCGAGGAGATGCTTTTTAATAAACGGGTACACCCGCATACGCATTTGCTCGATGACGCAGAAGTACAGCAGCTAAGGTTGTTATCAGGGCGGAATGAACTGACTTCTACGTCGCTTAATCTGCACCAACCCCGGAAGATCCGCTGGGAAAAGTCAGGATGGATTTATTCAGAGGGGACCACGTGGCTGCAATCTTATCAGCTTCGTCGCGATGTTGGAAATCGGATACTAGCGTCAACTCTGATCCGAGTCTACAACCTTTTGAAAGAGGTGGGGTAATGCAAATGCGCTTACCTCTTAGACCACCACCCGCTCGCGCGGGTGGCCTTTTTTTATGCTCATAATCCTTGACCACCCTTCGCTCCTTCGGAGCTACGGAGTGGTCTGCGCCCTATACCCCACGTGGTATAGGGCTTGACATTTTGGGCATTTTATGGTATAGTTCTTGCGATCGTCGAGGTAGGTGCAAACCTGCTGAGATGAGGACCAGAACAATCCAAAAACGAACGTCCCCACCCGGGGAAACCTGGGCGGTGACGCCCTTTACAGGAGAATCCG
>JAGVHQ010000001.1 GCA_020056565.1 Candidatus Berkelbacteria bacterium | reverse complement strand
AGGGTAAACGGATCGTCCATGAACTTGATTGTGCCGCACTCCAACATCATGTCCACGATTCGCTGATCTCTATAGTCCAATGTGGCACCGGACGGGCAGGCAATCTTATTGCAGGGGTACTCTTGGTTCATCATCTTCACCTCTTATTCTGTTGTTCAAGGGCCAAACCCCCCTCGTAACGTTTCAGAGGGTACGGTACGCTAAAGATACGAGGATTTCAATGTCACGCCGCACAATGCTCGAATTTTTTGCTTGGTATGGTGTCGCAGCGGTATTGGTGGCGTTTGCTTTGCTGATCGCGGGAATTGTTGACATCCACAGTCCGATTTACGCGATACTCAACTTAACGGGTGCGATTGGAATCGGTTGGCACGCCTACAGAAAACGCGACTACCAGCCCGTGGTGACGAATATCATTTGGACGCTGATTGCCCTCTGGGGTCTCGTCAATATCCTGAAATAACGATGAAGCGGGTTGCGCGCTGGGGCATTTTTGGGGGATTGATCGCGTTGGCGTTGATTTCGAGCGCGAGCGCGGCCGGCGCCGCCCTATTTTCGATTTATACCGACCGTGTACTCGCGCGCACCGAGGTTGCGGGGATTACCGTTTCAAATCTATCGCTTGAGGACGCGAATGCACGCGTTCTTGAGGCGATTGATCAACTCGAAAAAAAGCCCCTGACGTTCAAACTCGAAAGTACAAAAAAAGCCCTGACACTTGGAGAGCTGGGAATTACAATCGACCGACAGGCAACGCTTGCGCAATTGATCCCTTTCTCGCAACTTGATTTCCCTTTGCGAGTGCAAACGTGGCGCGACTTTTTTCGCCAAAAATCACTTCCTCTTGTGGCAACGTTTGATGAGGCGCGTATAAAAGCAGCGATTGAGGAACAATTCGGAATCCAAAACAGTGCCACGGATGCGGCGCTGACCGTTGAAAAAGGGGAGTTGATCGTGCAGCCGGCTAAAACCGGGCGCTCGTTTGAGCTAGCGGGCACTGTTGAGGAATTGTACTCCTATATCAACGGCGCAGGCGACTCTGCGGTCACTCTCACCTTCTCTACAAGAGCGCCTCTGGTAAGCACGCAAGCTGCCGAAGATGCAAAGGCGGAGATAGAGGCAACCCTGACGCCCGTAACACTCACAGACACAGAAAAGACATATACTATTCCCGTTGCCGATCAGTATGACCTTATTGCCTACGAGGCGGTTGAAAAGCGGCTCAACTGGAAACTGGACGATAAAAAATTGGAAGAGTACCTTACCAAAACGATTGCGAAAAAGCTCAATGTCAAAATGATTCCCCATACCGTGCAATCCAACGACGGCGCGGTGGTGTTCGAAGGCACGGATGGGAAAGAGGTGCAAGTTGGGGAGCTTGCCAAGCGCATCCTGGCGGCCTACCAAAAAAATACGAATGCAAAGCAAAATCCGATCGAAATCCCGATCAAGGTCCTCGCGTTTACCGAAAAGGTGGTTGACCCAGAGTACGAAGGCGGACTCTATGAGGGCACGTATATCTACATCAACTTAGCAAGCCAAAAACTGTTTGTGATGGAGGGGAACAACAAGATTTCCGAGCATATAATCTCAAGCGGCAAAGCGAGCCTTCCCACCCCCAAAGGCACGTTTTACATCAAGAATAAGATTCCGTTTGCGTACTCGCCACTGTATAAACTGTGGATGAAAAACTGGAACGCGTTGGCGAAGAATCCAGATGGTTCGGGCTATGAGGGCTATGGGATCCATGGTTTGCCGTGCTTTGACCGCGATTGTACCCGGGTGGAGGGGGAAAGCCACCTGGGCCGGCCGGTTTCGCACGGGTGTGTGCGCCTGGGCCTCGATGCCTCGCAATACTTTTTTGAGAAAATCCCGATTGGAACACCGGTAGTGATTAGATAGTTACCCCACTTCGCCCTCCGGGCTACGCGGGGTTAATCGGCCGAAAAGGCGATTAAAAAAAGAGTAGTTTTCGACATGCTCAGGTCGTTGGAGCAGATATGCTTGAGGGATCGTTGTGATCTTCATAACTTTTTCAGCTCCAGACAGTAGCGGACGCCCCGGGGCGTCTCTTCTGAGATCACCTCCAGACGGATCCGGCCGTTCTCATCCAGGACGAAGTGCGGCCGGGATGGACCGATCTTCTCCAGAAAACTCCAGCCAGCTGGCAGGTATACGTCTTGAAATCCGTCAGAGTCAGGAATTCCCCGGAACGAGAGGCCAAGCTTTTCAAGATGAAACTTTACTTGCTCGGTCGAGTAGCCGGGGAAACGGATGTCAAAGCCGGGAAGGCGCGTGACGTAGCGCATATACACCTCCGTGCACACGGTCGTGGTTCCGACCGTAGTGTCGGAACAGAATGAGTTGTTACGTGTACTCTTCCAAGGCGGTAGATCCGGTCAAAACGCCCCGGAGGAGCTCCTCGTCTTGGTCCGTGAAGTCGTCGTAGCGAATGTCTGCGCTTTGATCGTACGGATCTCTGGTCACGCCCAATAGATACGTTCCGACGCTGCACAGTGCCAGATGCGCGACGCGGGACGGGATCATCAACCGCGTGCCGTGCGTGATCCGGACGATTTGATCCATCGGATCATTGTCAAGCGTACGAAGCAGAAAGACCGTTACGTCATCCTCGTTGAGCACGGTGTACCATTCGGGGTATGCGTGGGAGTGACGTGCAAGTAGCATACTCTGCTTGATTTTGAGCAGCTTCACTTGCTGACCACTCGGGAACCCCTCAAGGTCACCGTTGTAGTAGCACTCCATGTCGCGGCGATCGTCTGAGTGTTGATCGCGAGGGTTGAGTTGCCCGAAAACGACGCCGGGAATATGAGAATTCATGCGTTTCTTCCTCCGAAGTATTCAGGGACACCGTTTCGGCCTACACCAAAAGCAGATCGCCCCAAGTATAGGCGATCTGCTCGAAATGGTCAAGGATTATATTGTTGGTGCCCGGGGTCGGATTCGAACCGACACACCTTGCGGTACAGCATTTTAAGTGCTGCGTGTCTCCCATTCCACCACCCGGGCAATTTTTCCGATATTTCTTCCTCTATGAGTTGGCTGCAGACTGTGACAATTCGGACAAAGTATCTGTAAATTCTCCAAACGATTATCCCTTCGATTCCCATTCATATGATCAAGCTCTAAAGGCAAATATCCATCCGGAGATCTTTCAGCCCAGCCACACCTCTCGCAATGTTGAGGTTTCAAACTTTCAGAGAACAAACGTCGTTTCAATTTATAACTCTGAAACGAACTGTTCTCTACTAATATATCTTTCATTGAAATTCTCGGTTTGCCAATTCCTCTTAACCCACGGTTCCACGCCTTCCCTCGAAAATGAGTAATATCAAGCTTGGATTCTTCAATGTATTTCTTAAGTTGCTCATAATTACCGCCTGCAGGAATCAGACCCAAAACCCTCAAAACTTGCCGGTAGCTGTAGGATTCTTTTACGGCTTTGATGAGTTGCGTTTCGCTCCATTTACGAGGTCGCATTATTCTAATGTACCAAACGGAATACGCAAAAACAATTGATGCAGTCTTTGTATACCGTTAAACGACTACGTCCTGCAAGATTGTACCCTGAAAAGTATACATCTGTGGGGAGTCAAGTTCAATCTTCCAGTGCCCATCGTCAGCGATAATGCGCCCGGGCAGTGTAAACCCGGCTGCTTTTTTGTGCCCACCGCCTCCAAATAGTGTGGCGATCGCGCCCACATCCACGTGCTCGTCCTCGGTGCGCATACTGGCTTTGAGCACGTAATCTTGCTGTTCGGCAATCATCATCGCGATCCGTGTATCGGGAATAGCACTCAGCATATTAACGATCCCGGCAATGTCCTCATCCGTTGCACCGGTTGTTTCCAAATCTTCACGCGTGACAACCGAAGAAACAATCGCCAAACGATGGCGGTGAATCCGCTCGAACGCGATCCCCCACAATTTGAGCGCTGAAACGCTTTT
>JAGVHQ010000047.1 GCA_020056565.1 Candidatus Berkelbacteria bacterium | reverse complement strand
CGAAAAGTTTGATGCCGACGAGCGCGAGTTTTCTCAACGACACTGCTCTCATGAAAACAGATAGCGGATCGAGACGGCTTTTTTATATTTATATATACTGGAACGTACTATGCCGCGAACTAACGAATGGCTCCAAAACGAATTCCGCGCAATCGTGGAAAATCACTTTCCCGAAATCAAACAGGTAGATTTGATTATGATTACATTTGGTCGTCCGACGGCCGTCAGATTAGGTTCGATCAGGTTAGTGAAGCGCACTGACCCCACCGCCGGCACGCTTATCCGCGTAAACGGTTTATTCCGAAACCCACACATCCCACGCTTTGTGGTGCGCGAAGTAATCGCCCATGAATTGGCCCACCTGGTCCACGGAGTGCATACTATTTCCGAACGACGCTTTCGCCACCCCCATCGCGGAGGTGTAGTAACAACAGAACTGGTTGACCGCGGTATCGGCGAGGTGGTATATTTGTCCAAGACCTGGCTTAAGCAGAATTGGCAGTCTTTTATTAGTGAAGTACGCGCGCAGGGCATACTAAAACCGCCCAGACGCCGTTCTGTCAGGCAACGGAGAGGATTACGAAGATATGGACGAATGTATTTTTTGCCGTATTAGCGTCGGAAAAAGCCCGGCCAACATAGAGTACTCCGACAACGACGTTGCCGTATTTTGGGATATCAACCCCCGCGCGCCTGTGCACCTTTTAGTTGTTCCTAAAAAACACATTCCATCCGTGGACGACATGAGCGAAGTGGACGAAAAACTCTTTGGGCATATGATTGGCGTCGCCCGCAAAGTCGCCAAAGACAAAGAGCTTAACAAAGACGGCTACCGCTTAGTGTTTAACGTTGGAAAAAATTCCGGCCAAATCGTAGACCATGTCCATCTACACATTCTCGGCGGGCAGCCGCTTGGAACAATGAACGAACAAATGAACGGTTCGCAGTTATAGGAGTGTATGATTTGAACCAAAGTCAGATTGAGAAGTTAAAAAATGAGATGATCTCAAGGCGCAACGACGAAAGTGTGCCCTTCGGCACATTGAGGAGGAACAACGAAGAAATGAGCCATTTTTTAACTTCCCTACGGGCGGGCGAATTTCGATCATCTTCTGCGTTGCGCGTCGCTTACGTACCAGGGGGTACGCAGCGCTCCTCGCGCCTGGAATATAACCTAAACTCGCTCCGCTCAACTGACTCTGGTTTAGATCATACACTCCTAGGAAAGGGGTGATTACATTTGCAATCCGCACCCTACCGTGACTACCAAGGCGAAAAAGAAACCGACACTTCTGCCCCGCGAGGCAGGGGACCCAGCTTTGAAGTAACGTTGCGCAGGTTCTTCCGCGACGTACAGCAAAGCGGAATTCTCTCTGAAATCAAAAAACGCCGATTCCGCGAGAAAAGTTTATCGCGTTCGAAATTACGTGTGATTGCGCGCCGAAAGGCCGCCCGCAAACGCATTAAGAGAGGATACTAACCCGCCCCATCGGCGGGCCAGCCGAAGAGGCTGGTAACTCACAACCGACAACTGGAGACTTATGATTAGCGAACAAATTGAGAAAGAACTGATTGACGCGCTCAAGGCAAAGGAAACGGAGCGGGTAGATACGTTGCGTCTTTTGAAGGCGGCGTTTCAGAATGCCCTGATTGCCGCTGGCAAACCACTTGATGAGGCCGCTGAAACTGCGATTGTGCGCACCCAAATTAAGCAGCGCGATGAAGCCGCCGTGCAATACGAAAAGGCAGGGCGGGACGAGCTTAGTAAGGCAGAAAAATCGCAAGCGAAGATTCTGGGCGCCTACCTGCCAGAGCAACCCTCAAATGAGGCACTGATGACACACGTTGAGGGGGCGATTTCCGCTACCGGAGCAACGGGGCCGCACGACATGGGAAAAGTGATGGGAGCGCTCAAGCAAAAACTTGACCCAACAACCGACATGGGAGCTGTCGCCAAACTCGTTGGGGAAAAGCTCGCGCCCAAATAATCATGTATCGGCCGTTTCCATCGGCATTGGCCTTCATCTTAGTACTTGCAATCTTTAACTTCATTACGATTGTTTCTTTTCTATATTTTGGAACCCTGACCTCTGACGACCGTTTTCTCCGACTGGGGATGATGTTTATCGGCTCGATTGTCTCGGCCACAATTACGGTGGGAGTCGTTTTTATTATTACCCCCGTGCTGCGGGATTTTTTAATCACGTTCCGCCGCCTGCTACGCTTTGATAGTCTTTCGCACCCCCTATTAGTACGCCTCGCAACGGAAGCTCCGGGGACATACCACCACAGTTTAATGATCGCGACCCTTGCCCACCGAGTCGCAAAAGCGATTGGGGCCGACCCAATCCTTACCCGTATCGGGGCCTATTACCACGACGTTGGCAAACTAAAAGACCCGGAATTATTCGTTGAAAACCAGCGGGATGGCAAAACGCCGCCTGCGCAGAACATAGATTACGAAGCCGCGGCCAAAGCGATCATGGCGCATGTGGAAGAAGGCTTGAAACTTGCCAAAGAACACAACTTGCCGCCTGAGATCACGGCCTTCATTCCGCAGCACCACGGTACCTCAGTGATGCGCTACTTCTACGACCGCGCCCACGATGAAGGCAAGCATGTCAAAATGGACGATTTCCGTTATCAAGGCCCCAAACCGCTTTCGCTGGAAACAGCGCTTGTGATGCTCGCAGACGCGATTGAGGCAAGAGTGCGAGCAGTGGGGGAATTCACCCGCGCAAAAATTCAAGAGATCGTACAAGAAGTAATTGAGGAACGCGTTGCTGATAAACAACTCGAGCTCGCAAGCGTCAACGAAACCCTGCTCAATAAAATCTCGCGGGCATTTGTGGAAGCGGAATTGGTTGTCCACCACCGCCGCTTAAAATACCCAGCCGACTTAAAAAAGGAAAATGGCACAAGTTGAACTTGAAATCTTAGGGGAACTGCCTCAAGAGTTCTCTCGAGAGAAACTTGAGGGCTGGATTAAAACCTATAAATATCCATATAAGGCAGTGACGCTCGAGATCCGTTTTGTTGAACCCGGGGAAATGCGTAATCTGAACCGCACCTACCGCAAAAAAGACGAGTCCACCGACATCCTGGAGTTCCCGACCGCCACAGCAACCAAAAACGAACCAGTTGTGCACCTTGGTTCGATTATTGTGAGCGCCAAAGATCACGAGCGTAAACTCGGGCATGAATCCAGCGCTCAAGATTGGGAAGAACTCCTTGAGCACGGTGTGGGAAACCTAATCGAACATCACACCCAGCTATGAACTACACTGAAATTGCAAAACAAGTTATCGAAAAAGTCAAATACATCGCAGTTGCTACATGCAACAAAGAAGGTCAGCCTTGGAACACGCCTGTCTACGCTGCCTATGATGAAAACTACAACTTCTACTGGACTTCGTATAAAGGAAATCAGCACTCAATCAATATTCGAGATAATTCAAAAATCTTTATTGTGATTTATGACTCCACTGGGGGGATCGGCAATAAAACAGGCGTATACATTCAAGCCGAAGCATACGAATTATCTGAATTAGAAGACATCAGAACGGCTCGTTCGTATACGCAAGGCAGAAAAGGAAAAGAAGTTGATGATCCACGCAAGTTCGTGGGCGATCAACCCCGCAGAGTGTATATCGCAAAGCCTCAGAAAGTATGGGTAAATGACGCCACCATCACTGAAAGCAAATTAGAGGAAGCCGAGTTCATCAGAGATTACCGAATTGAGATAAAGCTTTAGTCTGTATCGTACTCGTGATGCGCTCGATAATGTATAGTAGGATACAGAAAACCTAAAGGAGAGACACTGGCAAAGGCAGGTATTACACCAACGGTCGGTCTTGATGTGGGCACCACAAAAGTGGCGGTCTGTGTCGGTGTGGTCCAAGAAGGCCTTGTACACATTATCGGGAGTGCACTTGTGCCCAATTCCGGCTTACGCAAGGGGATTATTGTTGATATTGAAGAAACCGTCAGCGCGCTTTCGGCCGCGCTTGAGGAAGCAGAACGCCTCGCCGGCGTGCCCCTGACCTCGGCCACAGTTTCAGTGGGCGGAGCCCACACCACGATTTCGACCTCAAAAGGCGTAATTGCGGTCTCGCGAGCGGATGGCGAAATTCAAGCATCCGATATGGAACGAGTGCTGGATGCCGCGCGCGCCGTAGCGATCCCGGCCAATCGCGAAGTTTTGCACGTAATTCCGCGCTTCTATAGCGTGGACGGACAAGAGGGGATTAAAGACCCCACTGGCATGAAGGGCATCCGATTGGAAGTCGAAACACTCCTGATTACGTGCTCCTCGGCCGCAATCAAAAACCTCTCCCGCAGCGTGTTTCAGGCTGGGCTTGAAGTGAATGAGATGGTATTTTCACCCTTGGCTACATCCCACCTTTTACTGACGAAAAAACAAAAAGAAATTGGGGTGGTGCTCGTGGATATTGGGGCGGGCACGACGAGTATGATTGTCTTTGAAGAAGGCGATATCGTCACGGCCGAGGTTTTTCCGGTGGGCTCAATGCACATCACCAACGACATCGCGATTGGGCTGAGGACTTCGCTTGAAACCGCAGAGGTGGTTAAAACAAAGTATGGGCAAGCGCTCTCCGCCAAGGTGCGCGAAACCGAACAAATCGACCTTAACAAAATTGACGAGCGCGAAAAACACAAAGCGCAGCGCCAGTTTGTGGCCGAGATCATCGAGGCCCGTTTGAACGAAATCCTTGGGATGGTGAAAGACGCGCTGAAGGCCGCGGGGCGAGATGGGATGCTACCGGCCGGAGCGATCTTAACAGGAGGCGGAAGTCAAATCGAAGGGTTGGCAGAGATGGCAAAAGCGGCCCTCATGTTACCGGTACAAATCGGTACACCCACGATCCAGTTGTCGGGCATGGTTGACAAGCTGGACGACCCCCAATACACTACGGCTGCAGGATTAATGTTGTGGGCGATGGAATCAACCACCGTGCCCACCCGCCGCCAAGGCGGATTATCAATCCCGAAATTAGGAGGGGTCGTTGACCGGGCGTGGGACTTTTTAAAACAGTTCCGCCCCTAATAATAATGATAGCCTCTCGACTTCGCTCGAGTTAAAGAATGGAGTGTTATGGCGATGAAAGACCAGACCGAGTTTGACACCTTTGCCAATATCAAAGTCGTTGGCGTAGGTGGTTCAGGTGGCAATGCTGTCAACCGGATGATTCTTTCGCGCCTCAAGGGGATTGAATTTGTCGCGATCAATACGGACGCCCAAGCACTTGTGCATAACGAAGCTCAAATCAAGGTCCAAATCGGCAAAGAAACGACCCGCGGACTCGGATCAGGGGCGGATGTAGAAATCGGGCGAAAAGCAGTTGAAGAAGATAAAGAAGAAATTTACGAAGTACTCAAAGGCGCGGATATGGTATTCGTCACCTATGGGGCTGGTGGGGGAACCGGAACAGGCGCCGGACCCCTGGTGGCCTCAATCGCCAAAGAACTTGGGGCGTTGACCGTCGGCGTGGTTACCAAGCCGTTCTCGTTTGAAGGTTTACGCCGCAAGAAAATAGGGGATTTGGGGATCGAAGAGCTCAAAGACAAAGTTGACACCCTAATTACGATCCCCAACGACCGCCTGCTGCAAGTAATTGATAAAAAAACCTCGTTGCAAGACGCCTTCGGAATCGTCGACGATGTTCTGCGCCAGGGTGTGCAGGGTATTTCAGACCTCATCACGCTGCATGGAATTATTAATGTGGACTTTGCGGACGTGCGCACGATTATGGCGGATGCCGGCTCGGCCTTGATGGGAATCGGACGAGGAACCGGGGATAACCGTGCGATCGAAGCGGCGCGGGCCGCGATCGATTCACCGCTTTTGGAACTCTCAATTGACGGCGCGAAGGGGATTCTCTTTAACATCACGGGTGGCCCGGACATGGGGATGTATGAAATTGACGAAGCGGCGAAGGCGATTACCGAAGCGGCCGATCCGGATGCAAACATTATCTTTGGCGCGATTGTAGATGAGGCCATGACCGGCGAAGTCAAGATCACGGTAATCGCAACTGGCTTTGAAACCGTGGATGCCAAGCCCTTGCGTCCGGCGATGCGGCCCGAGACCGCCGCCTTAAACAAGCCGAGTTTCACACCGCTCTCAACACTCGAACAAGAGGAGCGCCAAAGCGCGACATCCTCCACCACGATGTCTCCGGAAGCTGAGGAAGACGAACTCGAAGTCCCGGCCTTTATTCGGCGGAAATTGAAAT
This sequence comes from Candidatus Berkelbacteria bacterium, assembly GCA_020056565.1. GTDB lineage: Bacteria > Patescibacteriota > UBA1384 > JAGVHQ01 > JAGVHQ01 > JAGVHQ01. The sequence goes on along the minus strand of JAGVHQ010000047.1, from coordinate 633 downwards.
AAAGCTCTAAAGATTTGATTTCAAAAAGAGTCCCGATAAATTCGGGACTCTTTTCTTTAGAAAAAGTTTATTCGAAAGCGGTTAAAAACTGTGGATAAGTGCCCATTTGACACCACTATATGTTGGGGGTACGGTGGATAGGCGGCACAATATATAGACGGAAAAGGAGTAAAAATGCTCTGCCTCAAGTGTCACAACGAAACGCGCGTTATAGATTCCCGTGAAGATACCGAACACTCAATCCGCCGGCGACGAGAGTGTCTTCAGTGTGCGCATCGGTTCACGACGTTTGAACGAGCGGAAATGCCGCGCCTGATTGTGGTTAAGCGCGATGGCTCTAAAACCCCGTTCCAAAAAGAAAAGATTGCTCAGGGGATCGCAAAGGCGGCTGAAAAACGACCCCTCTCACTTGCCGATATCCACCGAATAGTCGAAACCATCGAACAGCAACTGTACGACCGTGGCGATGACGAAATTAGCTCACGCGTAATTGGCGAGCTCGTGATGCAAGAGCTGCGTACAGTGGATACCGTTTCATATTTAAGGTTTGCGTCAGTGTATAAAGCGTTCCGCAGCGCGAATGCTTTTGAAAAAGAGTTAAAAGCATTACAAAGATGAAGTAAGTTCAACGGG
>JAGVHQ010000050.1 GCA_020056565.1 Candidatus Berkelbacteria bacterium | reverse complement strand
GACGATCATCCTGAGTACTTTGCGCCAACGAAAGCGCATAAAGGTTACCAAGATTAGCTTTATGTCTAGCGGTTCACATCCGTGAGGTCAGTGGTTCAAATCCAATATCGACCACCAATTGTATTCAGTGTAAATGCTCGTTTCAGGACTCTTTTAGCAAAAACCGATATAGTGGAATTGTGATGTCGAATACCGGCAAGGTTTTTTCGGGTTTTTTGGAATTTATTCGCGCAACCGCGATTGTTTTGGTTGTGGCCTTTGTGTTGCGTGCCTACGCGGTGCAGCCGTTTATCGTAGACGGGCAATCCATGGAACCGAACTTGCATACCTCGGACTATATCCTTGTTGAGAAGTTTTCGTATTACTTGCGCGCACCCCAAAGCGGGGACGTGATTGTCTTCCGCGCTCCGGAACGCCCCGATTATAACTATGTAAAACGCGTTATCGCCGGCCCGGGCGATCGAGTTGAAATCAAGAATGGCAACGTGTACGTCAACGGATCACGATTAAAAGAAAGCTACATTCCCACCGGCGAGCCAACGTTTGTGAGTGGCACATTAGACATCAACTACCACAAAACAATGTCTACCGATCAATACTTCGTTCTCGGAGACAACCGCAATTCCTCGAGCGACTCGCGCGATTGGGGGCCGGTACCCAAGGTCAACATCGTCGGGCGCGCGTGGGTGACCGTGTATCCGTTACGCGATTTTGGGGGCGTGATGCACGCCCAGCCACAACCGGTAAAATAGTCCGCGAATATACCGTTTCGGGTACACTCAACGTACTATCTCGCGGATTACTTAATCTCTCAGGGCACTTTATTGGAGCGCTCCGCTTCCAAAGCGTTTGCTCACCCGTCGAGATCAAGTAATCCGCTCAAAAAACAACATGAATGGCCCTCAACGGCGCCTTTACTTTGTTTGAGTAATAGATTTTTCGAGCTCTTTTTTTAACAGGTTAATGTTTTCACCGGTTAACCCAGAGACAACAAATGTTTTCGCGCGGGCCAAAAAGGGAAACCGACCCTGGATCGCGTTTAAGTGCAGCGGGTCTCTGAGTTCGCTCTCTGCTTGATCCATTTTGGTATACACCACAATAAACGGAATCTTGGCGCGGCGCGCCATCTCTGCGGCGTGCGCGTCCGAGCGCGTCGGGCCTTCTTTCGCATCAAGGACCACAATCACTAAATCGGCATGTGTGGCGCGTGCAATTGCGCGGCGCACGCTTTCTTTTTCCACACCTGCTTCAATAGAACCGCGGCGGCGGATTCCCGCGGTATCAACCAACGTTATGTACGAATCCCCAAAAGCGAACCGCGCTTCCACCGGATCACGGGTTGTACCGGAAATGGGGGACACAATCGCGCGTTTCGTTCCCACAAGCGCGTTCAAAAGCGTAGATTTGCCCACATTCGGGCGCCCGACAATTGCGATCTCAGCACCAGAGTGTACGGCATCCGTTGGCTCAGCTGGGGGCAACAATAATCGAATTGCGTTCAATACCTGCTGAACCCCCCGCCGTGATGTCGCAGTGGCCGCCACAACTGTTTCTCCGAGCGCATAGTACGGAGCAAGTGCGATGCGCGCCGAGCTCTGCCGCGTGATTGCATCCGCCTTATTGGCAACCACAATCCACGGTTTCCGGGATTGTCGTACGCGTCCAGTTACCTGTTTATCCTGCGCGGTCAGCCCCACCGCATGATCAACGACCAAAACAACTAGGTCGGCTTTTTGAATGCCCTCATCAATCGCGCGCTGAAGCTCCGGGGCAAGTTCCTCATGGGCGCGCGTGGGCTCACCTGCGGTGTCAATCACGATAAAATCACGCTCTTTCCAGTGCGCCAAGCCTTCATTGAGGTCGCGGGTTGTGCCGGGCACGTGCGAGGTAATTGCGCGCGGTTTGCCGGCGAATTTTACGATTTGGTTAAATAACGTCGTTTTCCCGACGTTCGGGCGCCCGACGATGGTGACTACTGGTAGATGAGAATATTCCATATATACACGCTCAAACAGTGAATACTACTCTTTTTACCATAAAATTCATAGTAGCGACCCCCATTCCCCTTATATTTTACTCTTCAAAGCTCTATTGGACTCACTTCAAGGGTATGGTATGTTCCCCGCAGAAGGCCAGGCCTTCCAATCTACAGGGGGTGCTCTTAAACAATGAGTGAGCGCATTAATGTTCTTGTCGTCGGATCAGGTGCGCGGGAGCATGCTCTTGCCGCCGCAATCCGCACTTCGCCTTTATGCGGCGACCTCTTCGTCTATCCTGGTAACGCCGGGACTGCCCAAATAACTAGCGCAGCTCGCGAACTCCCAAAAGGCAGCGCGCCGGGAATCAGCGCAAACCTATATGGGCAATATCGCGACCTCATGCGCTTTGCCCGCCTAAACAAGGTGGAATACATGGTGATCGGGCCAGAACAGCCGCTTGCGGATGGGCTGATCGATGAGATCCGACAGTGCACATCAATCAAGGTGTTTGGACCGTCCCGAAACGCGGCAAAGCTCGAGTGGAGCAAGCTTTGGTCGCGTGATCAGCTTCCCCGCTGGATCAAGCGCCCAAAACTACTGATGTATGGGCACTTGAAGAATCAAGCCGGCATCGATAGCCACATCCGCTGCTTGCAAAAGCGCAGTGTTGGGAAAGTCGTGGTAAAACGCGACGGACTCGCACAAGGAAAGGGGGTCGCAATCTGTGCGAACCTCAACCAGGTGCGCGAGCAGCTCGTTCGGTTCCTCGAGGATCTCTACGAGTACGGAGAATGGATCTTGTACGAAGAGTGCGTCGTGGGTGAGGAGGTGAGTATGCATTACTTGGTCGACGGTAGATGTTGTTGTCTACCGCTGATCAGTGCGCGCGATTACAAGCGTGCCTTTGATAACGATCAGGGTCCCAATACTGGCGGGATGGGAAGCTATGCTCCCCGCGCGCTCAATTTCGAACTCCTGCAAGCGCTCGACGAGATTGCCGTGTGTTCGATTCAAACGTTGTCCGAGCACCACAACCCATTCCAGGGCTGCTTCTTTCCAGGATTCATGCTCACCGATGACGGTCCCGTGCTCTTGGAGGTGAATGCACGCTTCGGCGACCCGGAGACGCAATCGATCCTGCCGCTTATGAAAACCGATCCGTTGGAGTTGCTGCGTGCCACGGGCGAGCAGGCGCTTCCCGCCTGGATCGAATGGTACCCTGAGACTGTCGCAGTTTCGGTTGTGCTGGTAAGCGCAGGCTACCCGGGCTCGCACATCACAGGCCATCCGATCACGGGCTTGGAGACAGTCGAACGCATGGAAAACATACACGTGTTCCATGCCGGCACGGCTTTGGCCGATGGGCAGGTTGTTACCGCAGGTGGGCGCGTGCTCACGGTGACGGCCTACCGCCGATACCTTTGCTGCAGCTCGTCAGAGAGCGTATGCAGCGGTGGGCAACATCCACTTCGAAGGTATGCAGTTCCGTACTGACATCGCTGCTGAAGTCGCAGCAAACTAGCACCTTTTTGGTGCGGGGGCCGGTTTCCGGCCCTTTCTTTATTGCTTAACTATTCTTTAGCTACGATGTCCACGTTTTCCGACTAGGGGAACAAAGGCAAAATAGGGATATGTCTCGATTGTAAAATGCTCGGTACTCATAGGATCAACGGCGGCAACAATCCGCTGGATGCCAT
>JAGVHQ010000002.1 GCA_020056565.1 Candidatus Berkelbacteria bacterium | reverse complement strand
CCATCGCCGTCAAAAATGTCGGTCACATAGCCATCAAACGGAGCATACAGCGGCACTTGCCCCTGCTCTTTAGTGAATTCTTTTTTCAAGTAAAAGTAGTGCTTCATGTTACTGCGGGTTTCGCTACCGTCTTGCGGTACTACAATGTGGCCTTGGCAGCTACGGAATTTCGTAATCGCAGCAATTTGATCAAGATTTACAAAATTGGCCGTAATCGTGGGAATTTGCTCAGTTATGTTGCTGTCCGTGCTTCCTGCTTGCTCATGCAAACCAGTTTGGCGCTTCACAATTTCACCGCCAACCAAAAACAGCACCACAACCCCAACCACGATCCCAATTATGAGAAAGACTTTTTTGTTCATACCTCTACGCTACCAATCTTAAATACAATCCGCCACTTATTCCAGCTAATATTTTACACCCTATGCATTCAGCTTCACGCAGATGATAATGATCTCCATATTTCACCTGTGGTTTGGCAAAAGGGGCTCTTGTGGACTAGTATTTGAGTATCAAGAGAGAGAAACGACCTTACAACTACGTGTTGTAAGCAACGCCTCTCGCTAAGCTCGAGACAAGCCTCTCACTTTTTATTCTCAAGTTTTGCCCTGTCGAACTCAAAAAGAACTCTTCGCTGATGGAAAGGAGGGCTTGACTAAAGACACTTTTGAGTATATAATAAAGTTACTAAACTTGAGGTGGATATTTCGCATGTCCACCTCATTTTTTGTACTCAACTGCTTTGCGCAGTGTAACAAAATCTCGAAAATTACTACCAGCAAATTTCCGAATCTCTCGGGCAGTTCTTGGACCCCGCGCGAGGATATAGACGCGTTTGCTTTGTGCTTTGAGGTACTTTAATACCGGTAAGTAATCTCCATCTCCAGTCAGAACAACTGCGTTTTCATACTTCGCAACGTCTTTCATCATGTGGAATGTCATATCAACATCGCAGTTAGCTTTTCTGCGAATTGTTCCATCTTCTTGTTTGTATTGTTTCACGGGTTTCAAGAAAAGGTGATAGCCGAAAGACTCCAATCGCTCATAGAACCCCACTCTCCCTGTGTGACTTTTAATGAGGCTGAGTTCATCGGCGCTCAATTGACTTGTAAGTAGGCTCACGAGGTACTTTTGCAATTCTTCCAAAGGCACAGATTCCTGAATAAGAAAGTCGTAGGCATATCCGTGCGTTTCGACGCCTCCAAAATAAAAAGCTTTCTTAACCCCGTATTTTATCTTCAGATATTCAAGTAGTTTTTTGTAATCGATCTTCCACCCGAGGCTTTTTTCTCCACCATAAAAGAGGTTTGAAGCATCTATGAATGCGTACGCTTTTGATTGATTTTTGCGAGCCATTTTATTATTCATACCGCAGGGCCTCAATCGGGTCTTTGCGGGCGGCGCGAATGGCGGGGATAAGGCCAAAGACCAAGCCGACGCTCATACCGATTGAGACAGCCAGCATCATGGAACTTTGGGTGATGATCGGACTAAGCGAGGTTTTTGCGCCAATTGCCGCAACTACGCCCAACGACGCGCCGATTCCAATTAACGCGCCCAAAACTGAAATGACAAGTGCTTCCACCAAAAATTGCAGCAAAATTGCGGAACGGGTGGCCCCGATTGCTTTGCGGATGCCGATTTCACGCGTGCGCTCAGTGACTGCCACAAGCATTATGTTCATAATCCCAATTCCGCCCACCAGCAAAGAAATCGCGCCAATCCCGCTGGAGGCCGCGGCTAAGGAGCCGAGCACGGAATCTAATAAACTCAGAATTTCTTTGGCCGAAAGGACAGAAATATCTTTGGTGTCGCCGTGATTTTTCTGCAAGGCCGCAGTTAAATGCTCTGCGACAATGCTCGGGTCTGCGTTAACTGTGGTTTGGCCAAAAATTCGGTTAATCTGCAAACTGCCGTAATCGCGCCGCGCAGTTTCGTAGGGCACCACAATAATGGAGTTCACGTCAATTGAACCGCCAAACGGACTGGTTTGACCCTGACCAATATCTTGCTTCTGATAAATGCCCACCACGCTGTATTCATAGCGTCCGAGCATAAACTTTTTGCCGATTGCCTGCTCAGTATCAAACAAGGCCTTGGCAACCCGGGTGCCGATGACCACCTCGCGCTCAAGGGGGTTGTCGGTTGCGAACATCTGGCCTTGGTCAATGGTGTAATTGGAGGCTTTGTCAAAATTGGCGTTACCGGCAACCAAAAGTGCCTGATTGAAGACTTTGTCACCGGCTTTCGGTACGGCCGAGAGCGCGGAGAATTTTGTGGCCGCCAGAATGTCTGGGTCGCCTTTGACAAGTTCGTAGTCGTTTTCTGTGATGCTGGAAGCGCCAAACAGCTGGGTAGGGTTAAACTGTGAGTTGTCTAGATTAGTAGTGTCAATGGGGACGACAAAAATGGAGCGCGTGCCGAATGTTTCAATCTGGGAGGTGATATCTTGTTTAAGGCCTTCCACTAAGGCTGAAAGAACTACCACTGAGGAAATTCCAATCATGACCATCAGAACCGTTAAGATTGAACTGGCCATGTTTGAGCGGATTGAGCGAAATGCGGCTTTAATGTTGGCAAGAATAAGCATTAGCGCACCTTTGCCTTTACCCGCTCAGGGTTGGTGATTCGGCCATCGTGCATAGAGAGGATGTGGTCGGCTTGGCGGGCCACGGCTTGGTCATGCGTTACTAAAACAATTGTGCGGCCCTCGCGGTGGAGTTTTTTTAAGACGCTAATAATTTGTTGGCCGGTTTTAGAGTCGAGGTTGCCGGTGGGTTCATCCGCCAAGATCAAATCCGGGTTGGCCATTAATGCTCGGCCAATTGCGACCCTCTGGCGTTCCCCACCAGAAAGGTCGTTCGGAAGATGGTTAAGCCGATCCGTAAGGCCCAAATCGCGGGCGATTTCTTTAGCGCGTTTTAGACGCTGGGGAATGTGGGTGTACATCGTAGGCAAGAGCACGTTTTCCAATGCCGTGAGGCGCGCGAGTAAATGGAATGTTTGAAACACAAACCCGATTTTTTGGGCGCGCAGGTGGGCGCGTTCGGCATCACCCAGTTCACTCACGTCGCGGCCGTGCAAGCGATATAAACCGCTCGTTGGCCGGTCTAAGAGCCCGATAATATGCATTAAGGTGGATTTGCCGGAGCCGGATGGCCCCATCAAAGCCACGAAATCGCCTTCTTCAATCGAGAGGTTGATGCCCTTTAACACTTCCAAGCGGTTAGTTTTTGACTCGCGGAATTCGCGATTAATATCGTGGAGTTCAATGAGGTTCATAAGAGTCGAGTGTACCCTGTGAGAACCCATCTCACAAATAATTTGGTATGCCCAAAATGGCGATGTGCGCTACAAGTCGCAAAAAGCTCGTCAGCGTAGGCGCGGCTACGCTTCCTTACTTGTTTGTGCCTCTCGCTGCACATCGCTATCATTTTTTGCTCCTAAACTATTTACGAGATGGGTTCTAGACTTCGAGTTTCAACCCGTCGTGGGCCAGTTGGACATCCCCGCGATACGCGCTTTTGACCGCTT
>JAGVHQ010000017.1 GCA_020056565.1 Candidatus Berkelbacteria bacterium | reverse complement strand
GGGGAAAACCACATTGCTCCCGCCGGCAAAGATCTTGAACGGGACTTTAAATTTCTTCGCCTCCTGAACCGCGCTAATCAGATCCTTGGGCGTCTTGGCCTCGCAAAGGTACTCGGCCCGCCCGCCTATCCCGAAGGTGGCAAGCGGCGCGAGTTTAACGTTTTTTTGGAATTTAATCACGGAATTATTCTACCACTCCTGCCTGTCCGCCCCCAGCCGAGATAATTTGTCGGCATTCGGAAACATGGACTATAATTCTAACGATGCCCGAACGAAAAACAGTGGATACGATGATAATCTCCGACGTTCATCTCGGCTCCGAAGTGAGCCGGCCGGAAGCGGCGCTCGCCACCCTCAAAAACCATTCTTTCGGGCGCTTGATCCTTTTGGGCGATATCTTCGACGATCTCAATTTCCATCGCCTGTCGCGGGAACACTGGGAACTTCTTTCATACATTCGCCTTTTGACCAACCGGAAAAGGAAGGTTGAGGTGGTTTGGGTCGTGGGAAATCACGATGAACTTTTGGTAGATGTCATGAAGTATCTCATCGGCTCAGAGGCAAAGAAATACTTTTTCTGGGAGGAAAATGGGCGAAAATTCTTCGCCATCCATGGCCATCAGTTCGATTACTTCCTTATTCACAATCGCATTATGAGCAATTTGGCCACGCTCCTGTACAAGATCATCCAGAAGCTAGACACGAAAAAACAGCGCTTGAGCCGCTATATCAAGCGCGCCAGCAAGGGCTGGCTCAGAGTCTCTAAAGACGTGGCGGCGGGCGCCGTAAGAATGGGAGGGGAAAAAGGCGCAGACTACGTTTTCTGCGGCCATACGCACAAAGCCCTCCATTGGACTCTTAAGAATATCAAATATTTCAACACGGGCTGCTGGACCGATATCCCCTCAAGTTATGTCACGATCACGAACGGCAACCCGGAGCTGCATCAGGCGAGTTGATGCTTCGCCGTTTCAAAAATTTTGCGGGAATGCCCCCATCCACGGACTAACATTAGTGGTTTTCTACAAGGACACAAAAAATCCCAACGGCATGTTGGGACTTTCTTTTTGACCGAGCTAGAGCGAGTTTAGATCCGTGTCGATTGCTTCGAAATCCGGAGTTTCTATATTGACGTTGTTCAAATCCTGATTGATAGAAGCCGTAGTATCTACAGCTGAGGTTTCCGCATTATTCCCGACCGGAGCATTCGAGACCGGCGGACGCGACCAGAGCCAAATACCTACCACCACTATCACTATTATTACTATAAAAATGTAAGTTTTGTTCATGGTTTATTTTTTAATGGTTTGTGGAAGTTGCCTCGGTTGAGGTGGCATCCCTGTCTTTGAATTCATCCACGCCCTGAATCTGAGCGAGGGTTGTCGCTGCTTGCCGTACGGATTCACGCGCCACCTTTACCAAATTCTCAACGCTCTTAAGGTCGGCCCGAAGCGCCTTGCGCGCAACGCCGATGTTGTTTTTAAGCGTCGCATCGGTCGTAATATTCAGCGCGTAGGTCTTGCCGGTTTGGACAACCACGGCTGCTCGCGCGGTTGTGATAGCGCTCTGGGCACTCGAAACCGCAGTGCGTACGGCGGTCACATCCTTGCCGTTCACCTGGGCCTTGTCGGTGCGAGAGCCAACGCGGCTCAACACGCCGGCGATCTGATGAAGCACGTTGGTGTAGTGAGTTGTCGTCTTGGCGTTCAAGGCGGTGATGTTCTGATCAATCCGGTCAACGGCCGATTCTTTGCGCTCATCCTTGATATTCTTGAGTTTGGTCTTGAGCTCATCGCGCTGCGTCTTCACCGCGTTCTCCATCTCGGTGCGCTTGGCCTGAACCGCCTTTTGAAAATTTTCCCGGGCATTCTCGATCTCCATCTTATATGTCGAACTCGCATACCGGACGGGCCTTTGACCTTCCATATCGCGACCTTGCGTACTGGTACTAACTTGAGCCGCCGCGGGCAAGATGAGGCCCAGAGACAGCGTTAAAATGATTAGGGTTTTCATATGATCTTATTATACCACGGTATCGCTCCAAACCGATTATTTTTTACGCTTATTCTTGTTTGCCCGCTTTCCCGGCCAGCACACCGGACAATAAGAGCTGGTGCTTTTGTATTTATGCCCGCGCCGGCAAGTTTTTTGTTCTGTCTTCATGGATTAATTCTACCACGGTCTCAAATTATAAGAGATTCTCTCTTCGTTCTTTGATATAGCCAGATCAGCAATCCCGCGCCGGCCAGCCATCTCAAAATATGGAATATCCAAACTTCAATGCCGGTGAAACCGATGACGAATCCCAGATCGCCCAAGTCAAACCAATGTGGGATATCGAAGATCATCGTTCCCCGAGTCAGAAGGCCATAGAGCAAATCCCACAACGAGCTACCCCAGCATCCGGCGGCAAAAAACGCGATGACCGTGTTCCACTTCGGTTTTAAAACGGTAACGATGAGCAACGGCGCCAGGGCCTGGCTGAAGACGAGCCAAAAGATGCTAAGGTTTCGCACTATCCAATCCGGCGTGCGATAGGTGTCGTGAGACCACAGCGCCGAATCGATAATCGACCCATTCAGCCAAAAGAAGATGAGAATTACAATCAGAAGCAGATATGTTTTGAATTCTTTGGTCATATATTCATTATACAACCGTCGCGGTGGAAAAATTGACACACGCTCGCCTTCGGGATTAGTCTTCAAATAGTAAATCAACCCACAATTTAAAACGAAAGGATAAGGTGTGAAGACTAAAACATCACCGCCGTCTATCCAAATCACTCCCGAACTCAAAAAGCGGATGGATTGCAATAAGTACCACTGTATCGAAGGCAATAAAGAAGAGGATGTGATCTGCGCCCTGTTCGTTGTGGTCGGAGCTGTCGGCATTCCGTTAGACGCCGACAATTTCCTGAAGATATATATCTGGCTCATCCAAACCCTCTATGCCGGGATCAATGTGGATATTAAGCTGCATCCACAACTTGACGGTTCTCAGCTGTTGATGGATGCAAAAGAAATGAAGGGAAGAAAAGGGTCTCTAACGCTCGAGAGGGAGACAATTCTCAAAATCGCCAACTTCATATCCGGCAACGACAAGGAATTTGAAAAAACTCTTGATATAGCCATATCGGTCTGGGAATCAAATCTGCTTGTCCATCAATTTTTTCCCGGTTCGACTGTGACATCGGGAATATAGGATGACATCTCTATAAAATGGCCGTTCTCGACAAGAGGCGGCCATTGATATTTTTAGAACCACCGGTCGCCCAACCCCCAAACCCATAATTTAAACCCCCACGGGGATTGTCTTTATGGGTGGTATAGTTAACTATACCACCCCGCAGGGATTCTAAAGTTCCGCGGGGATTTTAGGAGTTAATTTTCTTCTAGCGACCCACCAGTGTAGAAAAACCCGCCACAAATAAAAGACGTTCTCCATCTTAAAAAGAAAGCCGCTGAATAAATCAGCGGCTGGAGATAGTTGTATATATCTCCGGATTACTGCAGCGGAGTCATGGCGGCGAGAAGAGTGTCGTAGCTACCGGTAATGCAGGGCTGCAAGGCGATCATGTCCACTTCCTCGGAGATGGAAGCGAACGGCAAGCCCGATGCACGCACATAAACCAGAACATCTTTAAAATCCTGGTCGCGCACGGCACCGTACAGCTTTACCCCCGAACCTTCGAGAAGCCAGGAACTGACCTCCGGCTCGAGTCGATTCAGATTGAAGCCAGCATTTTCAACACATCTTGTCAGTGCCATCAGGCTCGCTCGACTGACCTTTCGAGTGAGATCGTGTGACGCGAGGATATGCCAGCTCGGGCCTAAGACCACGGCTTGCGAATAATCCACTTTCGAGTTGAATCGAAACGGATGACCCGCAACAAATACGCCAAGTGTCTCAACGAATACAAAACCCCACGCAGCGGCTTGAGGCACGGGGTTCCTGGACGCAAGGTTCAGGATATTGACAACCCTCTGCCTCTGACACTCCGGAGCATACTCGATCTCGCTGAAAAGCCAAGCGAGCTTTCGCTCGGCCACCGCGGGATTGATCGATGGGACCCATTCGATGTGTTCGTGCTCGAATTCGGGAACATCAGCGGCATCCGGTATAACAAGCTTGCAATCGCGCAAACGTTGCGTAAGCCATTCCTTGAAGAAGTTAACCTCTGCCGCCAAAGCAAGAAAGCTTAGGGCCACCAACTCAAGGTAATTCCGTCGCGGAGTTTCCGTAACGACAGCTTCCACAGCTATATCTACAGCATGCGGCGTTTTCATGGCTTTTCTCCTATGTAGTTATTGGGTTATGTCAAAAGCATTCTGGTTTGGTAATAACAGAAATCGTCCTAAAAGGCAAATGTCCGTTGAAACAAACGAAAAACACCGTTACAGTTAACTGTAACGGTGTTAATTTCCCAAACCCCGATTCAAAAATTTTAAGGGGATTTTAGATGGTATTTTATTAGGTGGGATACTTAAGTATCCCACCCTGCCATAACCCAAGGATCTTGCGGGGAAAATAAATAAGCCATCCTTGAAGATAGCTTATCAAAAATGCGCTTGGGGAAT
>JAGVHQ010000011.1 GCA_020056565.1 Candidatus Berkelbacteria bacterium | reverse complement strand
GGGGTCGGAAACGGCGATATAAAGCTTGAGCCATCGTACTCCTAACAGAAACACTATACGTAGGGTGAGGGCGCGGCGCAAATCGTGGGAAGCTTCAGGTTTTGGTATAGTGAGAGAGACACAAGGGAGGGGAAAGTGACCGATAGTGCCAAGATGATTGACGCGCTCACCAGTGTAATTGAGCGTGCCCTAACGAGAAAAGATGGCGAAATCGCGATCCCCTATGTAGGTACCTTCCAACGAAGCACCCTTGAAACTCCCTCGGGAAAAGAAGGTGATGTAATTTCGATTGCTTTCAACCCTGACTCACGGATTCTTGCTTCCGATAGTGATCTTCAAAAAACGCTTGCGCATGCAGCGGCCGTTTCGATTCCCTACGTTAACCTCTCTGAGGCGACGATCCCCAAAGACGTCTTAGGGCTGATCCCAGAACATATCGCCCGCCAATACTTCATTGTTCCCGTTGAAGTAAAGCCGAATGCCGTCACGGTCGCAATGATTGACCCGGATGACCATGAGGCGCTTGAAGTTGTAAAAAAGAAAATTGGCAAAAAAATTGAAGTGCAGATTGCAACGCAAGCGGACATTGCCCACATCCTTGATCAATACGGTGAGGTTCAGAGCGAAATAAGACAGATCGTCGAACAAGCGAAAGCCGGCAAGGCGGCTGTTAAAGAAGCAAAACCCGAGCAGCCCAAAGGGATCGAACTGCGGGATTTCTCCGAAGAGTCCCCTGCCTCTAAAATTGTCGCGTCGCTTTTAAAACGCGCTGTGCGAGAAAAAGCATCTGACATTCACATTGAGCCGAGCGAAACTGAAGTTGTCGTACGGTTTCGAGTTGACGGGCTCCTGCGTAAGGTTGTGACGCTGCCAAAAACAGTGCACGCCGAAATTACCTCGCGCATCAAAGTTCTCTCTGACATGAAAATTGACGAACAGCGCTTGCCCCAAGACGGACGATTTCAAATTAATCTTGACCAAGGCCGGATTGATTTTCGAGTTTCGACATTTCCAACCGTTAACGGCGAAAAGGTTGTCGCCCGTATTCTTGATACCTCGGCAGGGGTTTTAACGTTGGAACAACTCGGATTTCGAGAAGAGGATCTACCAGCCCTGAAGGGGGCGATCTCCAAAGCACATGGAATGACCTTAGTCACCGGGCCGACCGGAAGCGGGAAATCAACCACGCTCTACGCGGTATTGAAAGAACTGATGAAAGAAACGGTCAATATCGTAACCCTAGAAGACCCGGTTGAATTTCGCATCCCCTCAATCAACCAAAGCCAGGTGAACGCGGAGATTAAATACACATTTGGTGCTGGATTGCGCTCAATCGTACGCCAAGACCCTGATATCATCATGGTTGGAGAAATTAGAGACCTAGAAAGCGCTGACTTGGGAATCCATGCCGCTTTGACTGGCCATATTGTGCTTTCAACTCTACACACGAATGACGCCGCAGGTGCGACCCCACGCCTGATTGACATGGGAATTGAGCCGTTTCTGATTACTTCGTCCGTAAATGCGATTATCGGCCAACGCCTTGCGCGAAAGATTTGTGAACACTGCAAAGAGCAGCTGGACGTCGGAGCCGACCAAGAACAGCTCGTAAAAAATGAGTTTGACCACATCCCAGCGGCGTTAAAGACAAAATTGAAGGTTGACCAACTCAAATTTTTCCACGGGAAAGGATGTGCCCAGTGTCATCAAAGCGGATATAAAGGCCGAGTCGGATTGTTTGAGCTGCTTTTAGTCACCGAACTGGTTAAGCAGCTCATTGTACAGCGAGTCTCATCCAGCAAAATTAAAGAGCAAGCCCAAAAAGAAGGAATGATTACCTTAATGCAAGATGGGTTAATCAAGGCCGTATTGGGCATCACCACACTTGAAGAAGTGTGGCGGGCAACCAAAGAGTAGATCATGCGCTTCAAATACGTTATTCGAACGAAAGAAGGCAAGCGAGAGCGCGGCTTTATTGACTCTACAGATGAGAAGACCGCGACCGCGGCCCTGCGCCGAAGAGGAACATACGTACTCTCTTTAACCTCCCAGCTACAAACCCTACAAATTCCTTTTCTTTCTGGCGAGCGAGTTCCCAAAAAAGAGCAGATTATGTTTACGCGCCAATTGGCAGTGATGATTAAATCCGGTTTGCCGATCGTCGAATCTTTAAGCGGTTTAGAGGAACAGACCTCCTCCAAAGCATTCCAGCGCATCATTAACGGAATGGTTTCTGACCTGAAAGGCGGTATGGGAATTGAGGCCACGTTTTTAAAGCATCCGAATGTTTTCCCGCGTTATTACACGAACGTCTTAAGGGCCGGTGAAAAATCGGGAAAATTAGAAGAGGTTTTACTCCGTTTGGCAGACCAGATGGAGAACGATTACCAACTCTCCTCCCGTATCCGTGGGGCGATGGCATACCCCCTGCTCATTCTGATTGCGCTGGTGGGGGTCGTGATTCTTATGCTGGTCTTTGTGATCCCGCAGTTGGAAACGATCTTTGAGGATGTCGGGGCGGATCTGCCGCTCATTACGCGGGCGGTCCTTGCTCTGAGCGTTTTCACCCGTAAATATATCTTGATCCTCGTCGCGCTTGCGATCGTCGGGGTATGGGCGCTGCGCCGCTTTATCGCCACGCCAACTGGGGGCAGATTATGGGACCGTTTAAAATTGCGTCTGCCCATTTTGGGAAAATTGGTTCGTCTTATCTGTATGGCGCGCTTTTCCCGAACTATGTCAACCTTGGTTTCAGCCGGACTCCCGCTTCTGGACATTTTCGAAACAGTAAAAGATGTCGTTGGTAACTGGGTCTACCACGACGCACTGGAACGCATTGCCCATCAAGTCGAAAATGGTGTGCAAGTATCGGTCGCGATGCGCGAGGAAAAAGCATTCCCCCCCGTAATCACTCATCTGATGGCCGTCGGAGAACGCTCGGGTAATCTTGATTACGTATTATCAAACATCGCGAACTTTTTTGACCGCGAAGTGGAACAGATGACAAAAAACCTTGCTTCACTTTTGGAACCACTCCTGATGGTAGTGATGGGAGCAGGCGTGGCCCTTGTTGTTGCTGCAGTTCTGATGCCAATTTATAACCTCGTTAATTTACAGGGGCAATAATGCGCAGAGCGCGTGGTATTGGATTAATTGAGGTCCTGATTGCGGTTGCGATCGTTGGGTTGGCAATTACTGTTTTATTGGGCGCTTTTTCTTTTGCCGTACGCACGAATCTACGCGCCCGGCACACAGCGGTTGCCCATCGTGTCGCAAGTGAAGAAATGGAACTACTACGAGTCACGCCGTTTGCTCAGTTTCCTGCAAACCAAAACCAGGGCGCGTTCGTCGGTACCGTAAGCGACCTAGATCGACTACCTCAAGGACAAGCAACCCTCACGATCGCAAATTATCCATCAGGAAGCACTTCGGGGTCCATGCGTGAGGTAACCGTAGAAGTACGCTGGAATGAAGGAATCCTCGTGCGCCAGATCTCGCTGACAACTATTGTTGGAGAAGGTGGAATCAACCCATGAAGCGCACTGGTTATACGATAATTGAGATCATTACCGTACTTGCCATTCTGATTATCGTCAGTACGGTCCTGCTGACGAGTTTTATCTCGAGCAACAAATCGTTTTTAAACCAAACCGCCCAGAGCGCACTGCAAACAAGCGTCTCAACCGCCATGGAACGGATCGTACGCGACATCCGAGGTGCGCGCCAAGTCTTAGTCAGCTATGACGTCCCCCCAACCTACACTACAGCTACCCAAAGTGCAGTCCTGCAAGTCCCGGCGCTTGATAGTAATGGACAAGTTGTAAACGGTGTTTACGACACCTTCATCTTCGCCCTTATCGGTAGCAACTTTTCCCGAATTATCGTGGCAAGTCCCCAAAGCAGCCGAACTACAACGACCAGCACCGTCCTTGCAGATGGCGCCGTTACATTTAGCTATTACGACCAAAGTGGCACCGTTATCACTACCGCGGCGAACTATCCACAAACTGCGCGCGTAACAATCGCTTTGGAACGAAGCCAAACCGTTCGAGGACACGTAAATACAGTACGCTTGGAGGGCTATGGGGCATTACGCAACCGCTAGATTAGCTCGGGGACAAATCCTGATCCCTGCATTAGTCGTTTTAAGTGTTGTTTTCATTCTGACTGGGGCACTGCTGGCGAATACAACGGCCACGTTTACCCTAAGTGAGAGAACGTTGAAGGACAGTCAAGTCCTTAATTTCGCAGAGGCGGGAGTTGATTTTGCAATCCGCTCCCTCAACGACTCCGGAGCAGTAACCGAGACAGAAACGACGCTTGGGAATGGCACGTTTATCGTGCGCGACTTAACCGGCTCGGGTAATCAAAGAGAAATAGAAAGCACGGGTTATTTTCCCAACGCCACGAACCCTAAAATCGTCAAGCGCTTACGCGCCAATGCGCAGATTACCGGTGAATCAGTAGAATTTTTCTACGGGGTACAGGTTGGCGGGGGCGGGCTACAAATGGCGAACTCATCCCAAATCAATGGCAACGTATTCTCAAATGGCAGCATCATCGGGACTAACTCCGCAAAGATTATGGGAGATGTTGTCGTCGCGGGCGGTTTGAGCGATACCCCCACACTAGAATGGACAAGTGAAAATACTGATCAATTCTTTGCAACTTCCAGCTCGAATCGGGATATCGCCCAATCCTTTTCAGCTACCGCAACGGGAGACGTCTCTAAAGTTGCCGTTTTCCTGGGAAAAGTGGGCAGCCCCACGAACAGCTTAACGGTGCGCATTGCCACTGATAATGCCGGTCGGCCTTCGACCAATAGCCTGGGAACGACCACAATCCCCGCCACATCAGTTGGACTCACGCCCTCATTCGTGGAAGCAACGTTTAGCTCTGGTCCTGTGCCAACTGTTACAAACGGCTCAAAGTATTGGCTTGTCCTTGACTACAACTCAAATTCCGCAACAAGCTATTGGAACTGGCGCAAAGACGCAAGTGACGCGTACCCAAATAATACTGGTGAATACACATCAAACTGCTGTTCCGGAAATCCTACCTGGTCCAACGCAGGGGGCGATCTGGCATTTCGCGTTTGGATTGGGGGAAGCGCCACAAAAATTCAAGATATACAGATTGGCGATGCCTCTTCAGGGGGCGCTCACGCGAACGAGTTTGTGAATACAACCGTACATGGCACACTCTGCCCAAATCAATACTGCACCGTAGATAATCAATCCCAACAGCCGCTTCCGATCTCAGACGGCGTGATTGAGGACTGGAAAAATACAGCTGAAGCGGGCGGCGTTCAAAACGGAGATTATAACCTGAGTGGTTCGCAAACCGCTTCATTGGGGCCGAAAAAAATCGTGGGGGACATGACTCTCTCGAACCAATCTGTCCTGACCCTTACCGGGACGGTTTGGGTCACTGGGAATGTCTACGTCTCTAATACTTCTCGAATGCGACTTGACCCGGGATACGGTTCAAGCTCAGGTGTAATGGTTTCCGATGGCGTTTATACGATCTCCAACGAAACAGGGTTTGAGGGATCAGGGGAAGCTGGAAGCTATATTATGCTACTTGCCGCGCGGGACACGAAAACACAGATCTCAATTTATGCTTCTAACCCTTCCGTTGGAGTGGTGTATTATGCCGGAAAATCTCAAATTCAATTCTCAAACTCCGCCTCGGCGAAAGAGGCCACGGCCTGGGGCATGACGATGAGCAATAATACGGTTGTTAACTATGAATCTGGACTGGCCAATGTCTTCTTTACAAGTGGGCCGGGTGGGGGCTGGTCGGTTGAATCGGGCTCGTGGAGGGAAGTTCCAAACCCCTAAATCTGTTATAGTAGGCATAGATATTTATTTCTAGCGCACAAAATGCAGCATTTTGTGCGCAGAGGAGCTGCAAACTTCTGCTGTGAAATCCCGCCCTAAGGCGGGATGAACCCTAAAGTTTCGCAGCGACGAGGAGGGCTGTGTTTTCTTCGATGGGCGGATCACATCAGAATGTCATGGGACTTGATATTGGCAGCGATAACATCAAAGTTGTCGAGCTTAAAAGCGTTGGAAGTCGTTTCAAGCTTGTCGGATATGCACAGGCGGCGATTACTCCCCATGTGCTTACGAAAGAAGGGTTAGCCCAAGGGGAAGCTGTTGCAAAAAAGATCATCGCCGCCTGTGAAAGTGCGAAGCCAAATCCGATCCGCTCACGTTTGGTCGCAACCGCACTCCCCGAGGAACTCGTATTCTCCAAGACACTCACGATCCCCAAAATGAAACCGCACGAGATCGCCAAGGTCGTCCCCTCTGAAGCGGCGGAGTTCTTCCCTGTCCCAATTAATGAGTTGCTTTTAGATTGGACCGTGCTTGGATCACCAAAAGAAACGCAAGAAATCAACGTCTATGTTGTCGGGACACCGAAAGTAATCGTTGATTCACTCTTGGCTGCATTAAAGAGCGTGGGAATGGAAATAATGCTTTTGGAAACAAAATCACTCGCGACGCTGCGGGCGCTACTCGGGGCAGATGACAAGGGCGCATGGGTAGTGATTGACGTCGGCGGAGAGCACACGACAGTCTCAATTGCCGATTCTGGTGCTCTAAAACTTACAGGAACTGTCGATATTGGCGGAAAGGTTATTAACCAATCGATTGACTACAAGCCAGAGGAGAACAAAAAACTAAAAACACTTGACGCAGCAGCCCAGGCTCCCACGAACGAAGTGCTGCAGCAGAAGTTATCTACCGCCGCTCAACCAATAGTTCAAGAAGTGCAAAATGCAGTGCATTATTTTCAGAACCGCCTCAACTCGAAATCGAAAATTACAGCCGCCTTTATCACGGGAGGGGGGGCAAACGTTCCCGGATTGATCTTCCATCTTAAGGAAACACTTGGGATGAATATCCGCCTCGGAAACCCACTCGTTAATCTCGTGCCTAGTACCGCGGACATTTTCCCCACTGCGATTGCCTTAGGATACACAAGCGCAATCGGTTCCGCGCTCAGCAGAGGGATTCAATGACGATTAACCTCCTTCCCCAAGAAATCCGAATCCAACGTGCCGCGCGAGCCCGCACGGCAACCACGGTATTGATCATCAGTGCAGGGCTGGGGCTCATTGTGCTACTGGATGTTGCGCTCTTAGGGTTCAAAACGATTTTAGAATCCAATATTCGCACTCAAGAAGCTGCAATTGAACAAGTAAATCAAGAAATGAAGCGCTACGCCGAGCTGGCGGGCCAGGTAACTGATGCCCAAATTCGAGGCGAAGAAATCAAAAGAATTCTCGATGCTCGTCCAGAGTGGACAGCGATTTTCGGCGCATTCGCGCAAGCAATCCCAACCTCAGCCTCGATTTCAAACTTCAATGGCTCGCTCTCAACCTCTCCAAATATTACGGTAAACGCCATTGCACCCAGTATCCGGGATGCTGAAAAATTTCGGGCGAGTTTAGACGCATCTGAGATATTTCAGAACACTATTCTCGGGGCATTCTCGACAAGTGGCGAGGGGGAAGTTTCTTTCTCCATTTCAACTGAGCTGGAAAAACAAATCGTGAAGGAGGGCGATGCTGCGCAGTAGCTATTCATACCTACTCGTTATTATCGTCGGTTTAGCTATCGGGGTTTTTGGTATTTGGTATATTGCTCGCCCATCGTTTTCGGCAATCGTTAATAATCAAAAGAGGGTATCCGCTCTTACCAAACAGCTGAACGAAGCCGAGGAAAAACTTGCACTCTTAAAAGAATTTGACCGCAATCCTGAGGAGTTTACGAAAACCAGGGAGCTCATTGTGAAAGCGTTACCTGTTTTCCCTGATACCGCCACGTTTGCAATCCGGATTGAAGAATTGAGTAAGAATCTCGAGGTATCGCTCACGAACCTCTCCGCCCAACAGCAAGAAAAAAAGGCAGCCCCGAAGAAACCGGCAGGAGATAAATCAACAGGGAGTACCGCTTCTAAAGATAAAAAAACCGCTCCCGCTTCCGAAGAGGCTGCAACAGCGCAAGCGGAATCATTTCCATTTAGCACGACGATTGCCGGTACGTATGAGCAACTCTCCGGCTGGCTCACTGCCGTGGAACGCCTTATCCCGTTAACCCGTATTAATCAGCTTGTGATCAACGCGAACCAAGACGTTCTTACTGCCTCAATCACCGGCGAGAGTTACTTCCTCAAACAAAAACAAGCAGGGGTGGAAGTGATGCAGCCATTTAATGTTTCCCAAACAGTTCTTATGCGACTCGAGCAGGCAATTGCTCCAGGCACAGCGATTGATCTCTCCGAAGAGAGTGGATTCGGAAAAGAAAATCCATTCGGGACTACTGCTCCCTCCGAGGACAAAAAAGATTAGCTTTTTCGCTCAAGCGCGCGGGCAACACGCTCCACTGCCACGCGTAATGCCCCGGTGCGCAGTGTTGTTTGGTCGCGACGAGCGCGTTCGAACACGGTCGCGGCAGCAGAACGCATCAAGGTGCGTAGTCGTCTGCGTACTACCTCAGATTCCCACCTAAGAGCGTGCATGTTTTGGTACCACTCAAAATAACTCACCGCCACTCCTCCCGCATTCGCGAGAATGTCAGGGATCACAATTACCCCCCGTTTAGAAAGAATTTGATCCGCTTCTGGTAAAGTTGGACCATTCGCAAGCTCCAGGATAATTGGCGAGCGCAGAATACGAGCGCGCGAAGCGTCAATTGCCCCCTCTAAAGCGGCGGGGACAACCACATCGAACGGGCCTTCGAGCAGCTCATCCACTGAGATTTTCTTACTTCCCTCAAAACCGACGATCGTTTTATGAATACGTTTGTATTCAAGAAGCTTATGAATATTTAATCCTTGAGGGTTGGTAATTGCCCCATGGGAGTCTCCAACTGCAACAATCGTACCTCCGATTTTCTCTACTCCCCGGGCAAAATAACTTCCGACGTTCCCGAGGCCCTGAAGCGAAACTGTAAACTTCTTCGGGAGTCGGATCGCATCTCGGAGAGCATCCAGTGTCGCCACGCCTCCTTCACCGGTCGCTTCAGTACGCCCCTCAGATCCACCTTCCTGAATAGGTTTACCAGTAATTACCGCGTCAGGATGTTCTTCCTCGGGATGTAGTTTCGCCCAGACTGTGCGAAACCATACCATCTCCTCGCCCGTTGTATTTACATCTGGGGCAGGAACATCAATACGCGGCCCGACAACCTCATGAATCGTACGCGCAAAGCTCTGGGTAAGGCGAGCTCGTTCTGGACGCGAAAGGGTCTTAGGATCGATTACAAGCCCCCCCTTTCCCCCACCAAATGGAACATCCACGACCGCAGTCTTCCATGTCATCCACATTGCAAGTGCTTTTACCTCCTCAAGCGTTACCTGTGGGTGATAGCGTAACCCTCCCTTGTACGGCCCACGGGCATTATTGTGCTGCACCCGGAATCCTTGAATAAGTTCAACCTCTCCCGAATCTTTCTTCAGTGGGAAACTGACTTCAATTACCCGTTGCGGGGTTTTGAGCTGCCGCGCAATGCCCTTTTCAATTCGCATGCCTGAAAGAGCTTCTTCTAATTGCGCCAGAGCCTGCTCAAAAACATCTTGTTTCTTTATCATTCAACTCCTTTCCCAACGATGAGCATGACTGCCCGTCCATTATTAATTGTCGCGGGATCCCCTGTCCATTCATGCACCCCCGCAAGTAACGTCTTCTGGTCGTAGAGGTAGTCTTTACCACGCTTGGTGCCTGGGTCGTTTGTAATGAATTTCGTTCCCCGCACTCCGATTACCACAAGCATATGATAAATCGGCCCGGGGGCGCGAAAATAGGGATTCCCCAACGCCTGCCCTGCCGCAGGAATGATGATAAGATTCCCTTTTTGCAAATCCTCCACAATCCGCTGGGCGCTTGCCGTAACAATCTCTAAGTGCAGATCAGGATAAAATTCCGTGATCAATTGTTGCTCTTGCTCCAGTGTCAAATCGAAATGACCCCCAAAATTGATCGTCTGCCACTTCACCATTTCAAGGATTGCCTGATCGGCGTCAGCCGGATCAATCGTATCTTCACGATCGCCTCGAAAGTAGCGTCCCACCATCAGTGCGCTTGCTTCTTCACATGCCTCTTTACGAGTTTCGTCCCAATTAGCGTATGGCGCTTGGGAAGTGAAGGGAACTTTATTATGGATTGGGCCGGTGGGAAGAGCGCGAGTTGGGTTTGAAGTAGGGCTCGGATGTACTGCTACCAATAACTCAGTGGGGACCAATGTGGGGCTTATACTCTGCTCATTAGATACTATCGGCCGATCCCCTTTGTAAAAAAGCGCGACAAGCACGAGTGCGCCGCAAAAGAAGAGGGGCCATCCGACCCCCTGCCCCCCCAGCATGGTACGCGCATTAAAGCGAGAATGATTCACCTACAGTGGGAATAATACTCTTTAAGCCTTTTTGGGCAAGGTGTTGGGAAAGGGAGCGCATTGCCTCTTTCTCACCGTGGTTTAAGAAGACCTCTGGCCGCGGCGAACGCATCTGATCGGCCCACCCAACAAGCTGGCCTTGGTCTGCGTGACCAGAAAATTCGGGGAGGTGTTTCATGTGCGCTCGAACCCGTACCCTCTCATCCATGACATGCGCTAACCGTTCCCCTTCCATCAAGCGTCGCCCTAAGGTTCCTGAAACCTGATATCCAACAAATAATACGGTTGTCCGATCGTCGCCCAAGTAACGAATAAGGTGATGAACAATCCGCCCCCCTTGAAGCATTCCCGAGCCGGCAATGATGACCTTCGGAGGAGGCGTTGTGTTAATCCGTTTTGACTCCGCCACCGTTTGGGTGAAAGTGAGATTCGGAAACTGGAAAGGATCATCACCTTTCTTGAGCATCGCCTGCGTTTGGGCATTGTAATAATTTTGGTGATGACGAAACACGTCGGTAACCCTAATCGCAAGCGGGCTGTCAAGGTAAATCGGCATTTTAGGAATAAGCTTTTGCTCCGCTAAAGCATTGATTTCGAAAAGAATCTCTTGGGTACGTTCAAGTGCAAACGCCGGAATGAGTAAGACCCCTTTGGCCTCGTACGTTTGGGTGAGCGCCTCCTTCAAATCTTCTCGGCGATTACGTTCGTGGGGATGGAGTCGGTCGCCATAAGTTGATTCCAGCACGAGATAGTTGGCCCCGGAAATAGCCTCTGGAGGATTAAGAATCGGGACCCCTAAGTTACCGAGATCTCCCGAGAAAACGATTGTTTTGTCTTCGGCACGTATGGTGAGCGTTGCGGCTCCAAGAATATGTCCCGCGTCTTTCAAGGTTAGCGTAGCCCCTTCAAAAAGAGGCTGGGTGCGGTTGTAAGGAAGCGGAACGAATTTCGCGACCGTTTGCACAATATCAGAGGTATGAAAAAGCATTTCCCGCCCAGCCGCGGCTGCATGCTCTCCAAGCACCTCGACCGCATCAGTCAGCTGCAGCTCGACGAGATCGCGAGTAGCATCGGTTGCATAAATCGGACCTTTGAAACCATCCTTGACCAGCTTTGCCAACCGGCCGCAATGGTCAAGATGGGCGTGGGTAACGACCACAGCATCAATCGTGGCCGGATCGTAAGCAAACGCATTCCAGTTCAGGCCCTCTTGCTCGAAGCCCCCCTGAAAAAGGCCGCAGTCAACCAGAATTCGTTTTGAACCTATTTCAAGCAAGGTGTTCGAACCCGTCACCTGCCCGGCTGCCCCGAAAAATGTGAGTTTCATCGTTGTTTGTTACCGGTTATCGCGGGAGGGAGTAAGGCCTCTGTAATCCCCGAGTCGAGAAGCTTTTTCTGCTCTTTATCTATTCTGAGGCGTGAGCGCAGCGTTACAACCAGAGCGGCGGCAATTCCCAGAACCATCAGCGTGATTCCTATGTTCACAGCCCATCCGGCAAGGGCGCTGGGCTGATACGCAGTCCCAAGCCACACGTGGATTTGATCCCAATCTGCGCTCGTGCGAAAGAATTCCACTGCGCCTTCTCTTGATGTACCGATATATGTGGCGAGAAAGGTTAGGCTTTGCCCGAGCCACCAGACACTGATTGAAGCGCCGAACTGATCATCTTGCGCAAGGTATGCAAGGGCAAGCAACAGCGGTAATCCAACTTGCAAGATACTCCCCCCAGCGGTTGCAGCCGTATCCGCAAATGGCAAGAAAACAAGATGGCCAGTTTCATGCACTAAAACGTTAATCCAATCAAAAGGTGAGAAGGTAGGGCGCCAGATCATAAGATAAAGAGAAAACACTGCCACGAGCCCCACTACGATTAAACGCCAGCTGCGTTGCGACCTCCCGGACCCTAAAGCTTGCGAAGTTTGTGCCCAATCAATTCCCATTAATGTTATCGTAGCGGACTGGGCGACTTGACGCACTGGCAAGGCGTAGCTTACGCTTTATTTGAGGGAGGGAAACTCAGATGAAACAACAGAATGCAAAAGGGGGCGTTTTTGTCTTCGTGGTAATTATCCTTGCGCTAGTGGGCCTGGTATCTTGGATGGTTAAAGACAAAGGCGATCAGAGCTCTTCAAGCGGGGCGCAAACAACCTCGAACCCCACAAAAAGCAGCAAGTCTCCGAAGCTTACAAAAAGCGCGTGGCAAGCAGTTATCTTAGCGGGCAGCGACCAGTTCTATGTGGGCAAGGTTGAAGATATCAATGACCCGTTTGTAGTCATTAAAGAAACATACGTTGTGCGCACTTCTAACGAAGATGGAAAAGCGCTGCTCAATATCTTCCGAGTTTCTGAGGGGGCACATGGGCCAACCAACGACATTCGTGTGGGCCGCGACGGGATCCTACTGATTGAAGACCTGCGTGAAGATTCGGATGTTGTAAAACTCATCCAAAACTACGACGCCCAAAAAGCAACTCAAAGCACTCCCGAAGCGAAAAAGTAACCTGTCTCAAAGGGCAAAATACCCTTGTAAGAATCCGGTGTTCAGACTAGACTGAAACTCGCATGTCCTCTGCTGTAGAATCTTCCGCACGTGGTTATAAAAATGCCAACGTTCTTATTACCGGTGGCCTTGGTTTTATTGGTTCAACACTCGCGATCGCTTTAGTGAAAGCAGGGGCGCGGGTAACGATCGTAGACGCTCTCATCCCCAACTATGGAGGGAACCTTTTCAACATCGAGTCAGTCAAAAACAAAGTGGAAGTAATCTATACCGATATCCGTAACGCACATCTTATGAATGAGCTGGTAAAGCACCGCGATTACATCTTCAATTTCGCTGGCACACTCAGTCATGTTGACTCTGTTATTGACCCCTTTACAGACCTGGACATCAACTGCCGAGCGCAACTATCTCTTTTAGAAGCGTGCCGGCAATTCAACCCAAAGGTGAAGATTCTTTTTGCGGGAACACGCAACCAGTATGGACGAGCGCAGTACTTGCCAGTTGATGAAGCCCACCCCCAAGTACCGATTGATATCAACGGGATCAATAATATTGCCGGGGAATCATACCATCTGCTCTACTACACGTTGCACGGGATCAAAGCGACTTCCCTGCGACTCTCAAACACGTATGGCCCTCGCCATCAAATGCGGCACTCGCGCCAAGGCGTCTTAAACTGGTTCATTCGTCAAGCACTTGACCACGAAACAATCACGCTCTACGGCACGGGGGGGCAAGTCCGCGACACAGTCTATGTAGATGACGTAGTACGTGCATTCTTACTATCCGGCCTCTGCCCAAAAGTATGGGGCAAAGCATTCAACATTGGGGCCGAACCAATTGATCTCAAATCATTTGTCCAAAAAGTAGTCCGAACCGCGCACGCGGGGCGAATCGTGGTCGGACGATTCCCGCCCGATCGGAAAAAAATTGAAATCGGTGATTATATCGCCGACTGGTCCTTAGCCCAGAGAACGTTCGGCTGGAAACCAAAAGTACCTTTTGAAAAGGGTATTCAAAAAACAATTGAGTACTATCGCTCTTACCGGACGCACTACTGGAATCGCCTCAAATGAACATTCCGCTTTTTGACCTGACACGCCAGCATAAACGCCACGCTCCCGCACTTCAAAAAGCATACCGGCGTGTACTCGTGCGCAGTCGATTCATCCTTGACGAGGAGGTGGCCAATTTCGAGCAAGAGTTTGCCGGGGCGCTTGGAGCGCGTTACGCAGTAGGGGTTGCCTCAGGAACAGAAGCGATTGCACTCGCGCTCAAGGCATCGGGCCTGAAACAAGGTGATGAAGTAATTGTTCCCGCCAATAGCTTGCCCACGGTTTTCGCCGTTACGATGGCCGGACTTACCCCGCGCATTGCGGATGTCGAACGAAGCTCTGGACTCCTCGGGCCGGAGCAGGTTCAAAAGCGCCTCACAAAAAAAGTAAGAGCAATCATTGCCGTTCATTTGTATGGGAATGTCTGCGATCTTGGAGCGCTTTCACGTCTCACGCGCTCGCAGAATCTAGTGTTGATCGAAGATTGTGCACAGGCAGCCGGTGCGCTCTGGCGCACGCATTTTGTCGGAACAGTTGGAGAGATTGGTTGTTTTTCTTTCTATCCCACAAAGAATCTCGGTGCTTTAGGTGATGGCGGAGCGATTACAACAAATTCAAAATCACTGTACGAGCAAGTACGTCGGTGGCGTATGTATGGGGAACGCAAGCGTTATGTAAGCGTTCTGGCCGGATGGCAATCGCGACTTGATGAGCTGCAAGCTGCTTTTCTGAGAGAGAAGCTACCTTACCTTACCCAGTGGGTTGCGCGACGCGAGGAACTGCTTTCAATGTACGAAAAGGGACTTGCTCACACTCCGCTTCAGTTTCTCAAAACCCCTGCGCTCACTACCCGGGCCCCGCATTTAGCAATTGTGCTCTCCTCCAAGCGCAGTGCACTTGCCAAATATCTGGCGCAAAAAGGAATCGCAACCGGGATCCACTACCCCACTCCCATTCATCACCAGAAGGCATTTGCCCACTTACGCGCAGAGCAATATAGCACGGCTGAATATCTTTCAAAAACAACCCTATCCCTTCCTTTGTACCCAGAATTGACCAATTCTGAAGTACGCTACATTATTCAAACGATTCGAACTTTTGTATGAAGTGGTTTCGAATTCTCCAAAGCGTAGTTGTTGTCGCGCTCATTAGCGTTCTTGCCGCCACAATCGCCCTGTCATGGGAAACGATTCAGGGAATCCGCTGGCAAGCACTTCCTCTCGCGCTCGCCGCAGTGATCGGGTTGGCAATTTTTCCACTTTCGATCTATAGCTGGCAGAGGGTAATGCGAGGATTAGGGTATGGCCTGACATACCCAAAAGCAGCTCGAATTTGGCTTACAGCTAACAGTACGCGGCTTATTCCCGGTGCGGTATGGCAATATGCCAGCCGAGTTGTGCTTGCTCGCCGGCTGGAGCACATCCCCTCCCTTACAACTGCAACAAGTATGGTGTTTGAAATGCTTGTGCTTTTGATTTCCGGGTTCCTTGTAAGCACTCTGGCGCTATTCTGGCTCAACGTAGTCCAAGTGCCATGGCAAGCGATTCTTACAGTATTAATCATCGGATGTATCCTTCTCATTCCCACGGTACTGACGGCCGTTGTACAATTCGTAAAACGCCTGACGCACAAAGAGTTCGCGGTAGTGGCGCTTCCTATACCCACAACGCTGCAGGTAGCAGGAATCGACATTCTACATTTCCTGGTTAACGGAGCGGCGCTCACATTCTTGTTCGAGGCAACTGGTCATTCAGTAGCGTTGCCTTCAGTGCTCGTATTTTCTGGAATGTATGCCTTCTCCTGGGCGGTCGGATACCTGACTTTCCTGGCCCCCGGAGGCCTTGGGGTAAGTGACGCAACGCTTGCCGGCCTCCTAACCTTATACGTTCCTCCCGCTGAAGCGGCGGTTCTGGCACTTTTAATGCGTATTGTTGTTAGCTTCAGTGAAATCGTAAGCTTCGCAACCCTTGTGAAATGGCGGAAAAAAACAAGATGAAGATTCTTACCATCACCCACACCTGCCCCCGTTTTCACGGAGATTCGGCAGCGCCATTTATGCAAGGTCTCGGAAATGGGTTTACCGAAATCGCCGACGAGTCGTTAATGCTTACACCCTACGACCCACTCTTGCGAGCGGACGATCCTCACTTTAAATACAAGGTGGTTTCTTATCGATATGCCCCATTCAATAAGGCGCATGTTCTTGGATATTCTCGAATGCTCAAAAATGATATGGGAATTCGCCCCGCAACATTAATTTTGGGCCCGCTTATGATCTGGAGCGCCATCCGCGCTGGAGAGCGCCTCGTCCGCGAGCACGGTATTCAAGTTCTGCATGCCCATTGGATCGTACCGAATGGTTATATTGGGGCAGTTATTTCCCGCCGAACTGGTGTGCCTCTGGTTGTCACCCTACCGGGAAGTGATGTGTATATGAGTCAGAGACACCGTGTGTTCCAACGCCTTGCCCGCGTTGCATTCCAACAAGCACGCCTCATAACCACCAATAGTCCCGAGCTTGGAAAAGACCTGATTGGACTGGGGGCAAATCCTAAAAAAATCCGGCATGTGATTTACGGGGTTGACGCCAATCGTTTCAGACCCTCCTTGCAAAAAGGGCGCGCGCGCAAACAACAGCTTAAACTATCCGCTAAAAAAGTAACGATTGTTGGTGTCGGACGGTTAGTGGAGAAAAAAGGATTTCACATACTGCTCAGTGCGCTTGCCCTTCTCAAGCCCCAACACAATCAAATCCAGGTCCTGATTGTCGGCGACGGTGACGCCCGAGAAGGGCTTGAGAAACAAACCCGATCTCTCAAACTGGAAGGGGTTGTAACCTTTGTGGGCCAACAGCCCTACGACACACTTGATGAGTGGTATAACGCAGCAGATATCTTTGTCCTCCCCAGCATCCGAGACCGTAAAGGAAATCTTGACGACCAATCTGTTTCGCTGGTTGAAGCAATGAGCTGCTCCAAACCAGTGATCTCAAGTGATCTCCCCGGGTATCGGCTGGTTGTAGAAAATGGTGTACACGGGTTGCTGACTCCACCGGGAAACGTCCATGCCTTGGCGGAAGCGCTCAAGACTCTTGTTACAAAACCAACGCTACGACAACAAATGGGCCGTGTGGCGAGAACACGGGTGAAAAAAGAGTTCACTTGGCGCTCGATTGCCCGTACCTATCACCGACTATTTGAAACAATCCTCTAGCAATGGATCAAGCGTATTCCCAGTTATATCCCGCTATTCTTTCTACCTCCCAACGAAAACGAGTGGGAGAACGGTTCAAGCGAATCATCGCCGCGCATTTGGGAACACGTACGCGTTCAATGCGGGCGCTGGATGTGGGGTGCACGGGAGGAACAGTCACAAAAACGATCGCTCCGCTTTTCGCTTCTATCGTGGGGATTGATCCGGATCGCCACGCGATCACCTTTGCCCGCATCCACTCTCGTACGAGTCGTATTACGTATCGGGTGGCGGATGCGCTTTCTTTGCCCTATAAAAATAATTCATTTGATTTTATTTTATGCAATCAAGTATACGAGTTTGTCGAATCTGACACGGCACTCATGGCTGAAATCTGGCGCGTGCTTAAGCCGGGAGGGTGGTGTTTGTTCGGAGCGGCTAACAAGCTGACACTTGTAGAAGCACAATACAAAATCCCACTTTTGCACTGGTTACCGATCTCACTTTCACAGTGGCTTGTGAGAGCAAGCGGTAAAGGAATTGGCTACTCCGGCCGGTATCGAACCTATTGGGGCTTGCGCTCGCTCGTTGGGCGTTTTGAAGTGCACGACTACACGCCTACAATATTAAAAGACCCTGGCAAATTTGGATTTTCCGCTCTGGCACGTTACCGCGCCCTCACACGTGCGCTTCCTCCCTTTGCCTGGCCCCTGATTGTACCCTTCATCCCAAATTATCTATGGCTCCTACAAAAACCAAATTCAGATTAAAAAGCTTTTTATTTTCCCCGGCGTTTGTTGCGCTCCTCTTTTTTATTGTCAACTTTGCAACGCTTTCTCATTACGGCGTTAACTGGGACGAACCGTACCATTTTAGTCGCGGGCAAGCATACCTGCATTACTTCTCAACCGGTAACAAAGATTACAGTGACCTCAAACCCTATACTGTAGAGGGCAACCGTGCCCCCGCAGGGCTTGCGCCAACACCTGTCGATCCCTCCTCGACCAAGCTCGAGTACCGACGGAGCATTTTCCAACACGACCAAATCACCGTCACTGCCCTTCTCAAGGAAGAAAACGGTCATCCACCGCTCAACGACATCTTCGCCGCCGCCTTGAACCGAATTTTTTATGGGTGGCTGGGGGTCATGGGTGATATCGAGAGCCACCACCTCTTTAGCCTACTTGCCGGCGCATTACTTGTCCTTGTTGTGGGGTTATTCGCGCGTTCAATCGCTGGCACATTCGCTGGATTCTCTGCTTCACTTGCCGCCGGTCTTTTCCCACTATTAGTGGCCGAGTCGCATTTCAATGTGAAAGATCCCCCGTTAGCGGCCTTTTTTGCTCTGCTTTTGTTTGGAGTGTGGAAAGCACTGACAACCCAAAAATTCCGTTGGTGGTTTGTTGCCGCAGCCGGTGGGGCGTTAGGATTGGGCACAAAATTTAATATCCTCTTTACTGTTCCGATTGTTGCCATTTGGCTTGTGATTACGCTGCTTGTGACCGCGCGGCAAAAAAAACTAAGGTGGAACCGTCCCGCCGTACTCCATGCCGGGGCAGGTTTTCTGCTCGTGGGCGCGATTTCGCTCGGGGTACTCTACGCAACTTGGCCTTTCTTATGGCAAGATCCGATTCCTAATCTATTAAAAATTATTGGATTCTATCAAGAAATCGGCACCACAACCATGTACCAACCGGCTTTTCTGCTGGAGGGAGGCGTCAATCTCTATCCTTTGGTTTTCATCTTGATTACCACTCCGCTTGCGGTGATCATTATGGCAAGCATTGGGGCAGTAAGCGGCTGGCGATTAACAAAATCGGTGGCGTTTGCACCGCTCGCATTAGTGCTGATCTGGCTTTTTGTAACGGTCGCTCGCGTAATGAGCCCGGGCAGCGCGATCTACGGCGGAGTCCGACAGATTGCGGAGTTTATTCCAGCGCTTGCGATCCTTGCAGGAATAGGAATCGCAGCCATAAGTGAGGGGGTTGCCGCGCGGTTAGCATATATCCGCAAGGGAGCCGCATTTATCGTGGTCGCGCTAGTCTTCATTCCGACCCTTATCACCCTCATTCGCCTCCAT
Organism: Candidatus Berkelbacteria bacterium; assembly: GCA_020056565.1. GTDB lineage: Bacteria > Patescibacteriota > UBA1384 > JAGVHQ01 > JAGVHQ01 > JAGVHQ01. The sequence continues at coordinate 16,553 of JAGVHQ010000011.1, read as the reverse complement.
CCGAATGAAAATGTATTTTTCAATAGCATCGTCGGGGGGGTCAATGGCGCACGCGCGCAAGCAATCCCCTCTGTCGGCAATACGTACGGCAATGCCTATTACCAAGGGATTGCCTGGCTGAACCAACACGCCGAGCAAGGAGCGCGGTTTGGGTTGGCAAACTCCACGATGGCATCCATCCCCCGCATTTGGATTCGGGAAGACATCCAATTCGCAAATCATTATTGGAGTGGCCCGGACATGCTTGCTGAGTACGAAATCGAGCTCAACTACGACGGGTTACGCTCAGACCAATATTCATACCAGTATCTTACGACGTTTCTGAATCCGGTCTGGGAATTAGAAGTAGATGGTGTTGTTCTACTACGGATTTGGAAAAACGACCGAGAACATGCACGGTACCCCGAAGCAAAAATGGCAAAGATGAAACCGGTCAGAGCGACTGATGTGAACGGGTTAATCCAGTACGACCTCGGACGAGAAGTGCAGCTTGCGCGCGTTGACCTCACACTTGATCAGCGCCTCTGCCCCAAGCTTGAGTCCGGATTCATTACGACTTCGCGAGATGGGGTCATTTGGGAACGCCAGAGCGATAATATTAACGACAGCCAACCAGCAGTGCCCTCCCGCGGAAAATTTGAACCGGGAACATATACACACTGGATTGCATTGACACAGGCGCGTTATATACGTACAAACCTTGACCAAACAAAGCAGTGCACCCCTTCGGACCCCACCCTAACGGCATGGGAGTGGCAGGAACGCTAGCGGTGTTTGAACGCAATTAGAATGTGCGAGTGTCGAAGACGTTTAATTGGATCAAACATTCCAAAAACAAGGCCGATTAAATTAAGCATGATCGAAAGAAGCAATGCCGGTAACGCGCAAAGGATTGCAAAGGGCAAACCGAGTGGCCATCTAGACAGATACTTAAGCGCCTGGAACATCTGCACGTTTGCTAGTATGGCAATCGTTGTGGCAAAGTTCCCCCCCGATTGAATCCTGCGTAACTTGAGACCGGCTTTTTCTATAAGCGAGCGCAAAGCAAACTCGGTATAACGAAAGTAATCGTACGGTTTATCGTGCAAAGGATAGGTCTGAATAGTGGAAGCAATTAGTATTCCACCCGGGCGCAGAACACGCCCAATTTCTGTAAGCGCGCGCTGGGGATTTGGTAGATGCTCTAATACCATTAATAAAATTACGGTGTCGACGCTCGCAGAACGCAGCGGTAACTTTTCAGATGCGTCACCAGTGTAGTCAAGGGGGAACTGTGGGCTATAAAATCGCGCGGCTTGCGGATGATCAAGTGTGAGGTATTGCTTAACTGACTTCTTGGCAAGAATAGCTGCTCGGTATGGTGCCCTCCCGGGTCCAATATCTAGTACAACACCTTTTGCATGACTCACTGCTGCTCGACGACCATCTGCAGCTTGCTGTTTTGCAAAAAACTGCGGGTGAAAAATCGTTGTTCCCGCACGCTCCCCAAATTGTTCCCAAATTTCTTTTACATTCATAAGGAGTAAGTGTAGCTAAATCAGGGTCTCTGATCAACTATTTAGGCCCCGATCCCCTGTCGGGAACGTGGTATCCACCTTGACTTACCCTTATCCACATGGTAATATAGAGAGTGATATAGGTTTGTCCTGGTCGATCTTCTAACAGGCCGGAGGGGTCAAGTGATCAGCGGGGCCGTAACTAAGATACAAAAGGAAGGGCAAAAGAACATAATGAAAACATTAGTTGTTTCTTCTTTTGCAGTTGCAGTAGTTGCGACTCTCGGTTTTGCGGGTACTGGTTCAGCCAAGGCCGCAGTTGACGAGGCGCTCTACTCAAAAGTGACTAGTACCACACACGCCGTTATTGCTGGTAACGCTTCAGTCAGCGGGAAAGTTTACGTTGACGGGAGCACGGTAGTACTTGGTAACAATACTGCCAACACCAAGACCCGCTTGATTGACTTTTCCGGTGGTTTGGGCGGTAAGTCCGACATCACCGAAAACGGAAACTTGTGGATCAACACGGACGACAACTTGTACCTCAACGCGAAAGACGCGGGTGGACAAGTAATTGTGTCTGGTGCAGGCAAGCTTACCTTTGCCAGTGTTACTGCCGGGCTCAACCCGACATTAGAATTGGCTTCGTCTGGTAAGAGTGCTGCTGGTCGTCGAAACTGGAGTGGTATGTGGGCTGCAGACAACACAATGTACCTTACCGGCCACCAGGCTGGCGGGATTGTTGTCCAGCTTAACTCTGAATACAACCCTGCCTTCACCGTTGACGGTACCGATGCGCTCGATGGCAAAGGTGTCGTTGGTGCAACCTTGCGCCTTGGTGCAGACCAAACCGACTACACTGCGCTCACGACTTGGTTCGTTGCGAACCAAGACTTGGTCGCGGGTGATGTCGTAATGGCCGTGACAAACTCCGTTGTAAACGGATCTCGTCGCGTAACCAAGACCACGGCTGCCGGTGATGACTTCGTTGGTGTAGTTGTGCGTGACGCGAGTGCCGGTAAATCTGTTGAAGTTGCCATTGCCGGAATCGTGAAAGTCAAACACGCCATTGCAGGTGAAGTCCGTGCACTTCAAGGTGAAGCAGTCATCTTGTCCGACGCAACGGATGGTGGAGTTATGGATGGTGAGACCGCCGCGAATGTGGTTGGTATCGCTATGGAAGATGGTACCGTAGGTGGAAAAGTAACTGTCCTGCTTTCTGGGCCGACCCAGAACTAGTTCCGATCCGTTAACGGAACGCACAAAACCCGCCTCATCGGCGGGTTTTGTGATACCTAGAAATCTTGAAGTGATTTAATGGAAAAGATGATCTCTCTAATAATCCTCGACCTCATCCTGAGTGGTGCAGCCTGGGTCTATGACTGGTCAACGCTTATAATTATTCCAATTTACTTGTGGCCGGTCGTCGCAATCTGCCCCATCTATCCCCTTTTGCTTGCGTATATCTGGCATCAAAAACGACAAAGGCACACGCCCCATCCGGCAATTATGGCATGGGCTGTCATTGGGGGAAGCACGTACGCGATTGCGGCTGTATTCTTCTATCCGGCTCTGATGCGCTACGAAGGATTCTCATGGCTCGGGGTTGGGGCAATCGGCTGGGTGTTGCTATACGGGTCGCAAGCACTCTACCTACTTAAACGCAACAAGCTTGCAAGTAGTTGGGTTGTCTTTACGGTAATTGCACTGAGCGCCAAAACGCTTCTGGATGTTCAGTACAATACGTTCGGCTATCTCATCACACCTGAGGACACCCTACCCCAAAGTTTTATAAATGCAGCAGCAGGCGTGGTAATCACCACAGTATTAATCGTCGGCTTATACGCCCTGCGCAAGAGTTTTATTCGTACGAAGTCTTAAGCGAGCGCTCGGCCTGACTTCTCTCCAATGCCAACTCAATTAAGCGATCAACTAACGCGGAGTACGCAATGCCGCTGGCCTGCCAGAGACGCGGATACATACTGATTTTCGTAAAACCGGGGATCGTATTGATCTCGCTAATAAAAACTTCTCCTTTGGCACTGACAAAAAAGTCAACACGGGCCATCCCGGCGCATTCAAGCACCTGGAACGCGCGCACGGCCAGCTTTTGAATCTTTTTCGTCAACGCCCCGGGGAGTTTTGCAGGGACAATTAACTCTGCTCCTTCCGGATCAAGATACTTTGCTTCGTAGGAGTAAAAAACATGTCTGGACTTTATCTCCCCGAGGGTGGAGGCGCGGGGGGTATTATTGCCGAGCACGCCACATTCAATCTCCCGCCCAGGAATATGTGCTTCGAGTACGACTTTTCGATCAAACTCAAAAGCGTGCTTAATTGCCGCTGCCAACTCTTCTTTCTTGATAACTTTACTGATTCCCACAGATGAACCGAGGTTAGCTGGCTTCACAAACAATGGAAGCCCTAATTCCCGAATCAACTCATCTTCGTTAATTTCTTCTTCGGCATGAAGCGTGCGAAACTCCCCGACAGGCAAGCCCGCTTCGCGTAGGAGGCGTTTCATTACGTCTTTGTCCATCCCGACGGCCGAACCCAATACGCCCGCGCCTACAAACGGAATGCCGGTAAGCTTCAGCATCCCCTGGATCGTCCCGTCTTCCCCAAATGGGCCATGCAAAATCGGAAAAACAACATCAAGGACAGGGGTGTGCTCCTGCTTCGTCACAGCCATGAGGGCCTGATTCGTATCCCCGGGGACAAGGCCGATTTGGGCAGCGGATGTGCCCAGTACAATCTGGGTTGGATCATCCGTGTGCAGGAGAAAATCAGCAGAATGTTTGAGATTCCAACGCCCACTTTGGTCAATCCCGATTAAGGTCACAGCGTATTTCTTGGGATCAATCGCTTCGACAATGTTTTTGGCAGATAGGAGCGAGATTTCATGCTCAGCTGATCTACCACCAAAAATTATTCCAACGCGTATTTTTTGTTTCATAATAATTTAAAGTCAGGTTTAGTATACTTTGATTGATGAAGTATGTCTTACCAATCGCGGGTGTAGTTTTGGTATTTCTTGGGATATGGTTTTTTTTGAAAAAAGATTCTTCGAACTCGACGCTAACGGAAAATCAATCGAGCCCTACCCCTCAAGCGACGCGGATGAACACATTAACCACACAACCTCCAAAAGAGGTTTTCTTTGAGCCAGTAGAAGGTTTTCGAGAGCGAATTACCAAAAAACCGTTCGGGATCTCTATTACCCCAGAGAACTCTCCTATCCAACCTGAGCGATTTCGTGGGTTTCATACCGGCGCAGATAGCGAATTTGAGGATGTGGAAGGTGACGTCGTAGTGCGCGCCGTCGCTGGGGGAACCATAGTGCTCGCCCGCCGTGTTTCGGGGTACGGAGGCGTAGTCGTGATTGAACATTTGTACCAAAATAAAAAAATATTCGCTCTCTATGGTCATCTTGATCCAAAAAGCATTCCCCCTATCAATACTACAGTCACCCAAGGACAACAAATCGGGATTCTAGGGGACGGCGGAACAGAAGAAACGGATGGGGAACGCAAACATCTCCATTTTGGGGTACTTAATAAGGACGAGGTTGATTTGCGCGGCTATGTTCCCGAAGAAAATGAGTTAGTAGGATGGATGAATCCTCTTGACCTCTACCGATGACATTGCGCTCAACGCAAGTCCCAAAACGCGCTATAGTTGAAATATAATGGCTGACATAGCAAACAACGGGAAGAGAAACGGGAATAAAGTAATCAAACCCTCGGAGGGGCGTCTCTACGGACGCGGGCGTATGATTAAGGCCCTTAAAGCAAGGGCTGATGCGCAACGCACTATATATGAACGAATCGCCGACTGGATGACTGCTACGTTCGGCAGCCCGGAATTCTTGATCCTAAACGTGCTCGTATTTACCACCTGGATTCTGATTAACACGGGGAAACTCCCTGGCATCCAACCGTTTGACCCCTACCCCTTCATCCTTTTGACCTCGATTGTCTCGCTTGAGGCGATCATGTTGGCGATTATTGTCTTGATGTCTCAGAAACGTTCAACCAAGACTGCTGACTTGCGGGAAGAAACAGACTTGCAGGTCAACATCCTTATGGAAGAAGAAATCACAAAGATCCTAGAGGTCCTCGTGAAGTTCATGAAAGAAAAGGGAGTTGATTTCGGGAAAGACCAAGACATTCAAAAGATGCTTGAGGCGACCGACGTAGAAGGGATCGAAAAAACAATTGACCAACAGCTCTCCAGATGAAGCGGGTTCGAGTAGGTAAGCTCGTACGTGACAAAATTGCCGACCTAATCGATAGATCTGGTGACCGATCAACCACCCAGATTCTTTCAAAGGGAGAGTACGTTCGGGAATTGAAACGGAAGGCAATCGAAGAAGCCAAAGAAGTCTCAAACGCAAAAACCCCAACCGAAATTGTCACAGAGCTGGCAGATCTTAAAGAAGTCTTGAGCGCTCTTTCAAAAGTGCTTGGTATTTCGGAAAGAGAAATAACGAAGATCCAGCGCTCTCGCAGAACCTCTCGCGGTGGATTTGAGAAACGTCTGTACCTTGAAAGTGTTACACTTGCCGACCAGTCTCCCTGGAAAAGCTACTACGAGACTGGAGCCCGTCCAACTCGAGAAACTAACTCCTAACTGGTAAGGCTAGGTTCAAAGGCGCTGCACGCACAGAGGATAACAGTGTAGAGTTAGATAAGAAGGAGTGGAAAAAGGTTGGACCGCGGGCGATATATCGTAACGATTTCAGTTATTGTACTCCTGTTGGTATTCGGGATCTTATTTTTTGCACTCGAAGAACCAGAGCCTGGTTCGAGAACACCCCTTGCGGACTTGCCAACACCCACCGGAACCGCCACCGTTACGCCTACGCCAACCTTCACTGCTCAACTAACGACCACCAACACACCCAGCTCGAGTGCCACTCCAACAGGTACTTCAACTCAAGTCTCAAGCACACCAGCTTCCCCGACCGTTACGTCTACGAGTACATCAACCCCCACCCCCACATCTACCCTTACAAAGACCCCGACTCCTTTACCTACCAAAACCTCAACCCCAACTCCTTCAAGCTCGTCAGTAGCTATTCCGAATACGGCACCCGCCACAGGGGGAGGGGGAATCACAATGCGAATCGGTATCTTTATCGGCGCACTTGGGCTCTTACTCACGTCTTGGATTCTCTGGCAGAAGCGAAGGGGTGGGAATGGAATTCGACACTAATTCCGTTGCGGACTCTAAATCTTTTGATGGAGTGCTTCCCGAAACACTAGGAACTCCCAAGAAGCTTTGGGATGCCTCCTGGATTCTTCAATTCCTGATTGCGTTTGGCTTGAGCTGGGCAAGCCTAACAACATTCGGGTACGTTCTCATTACTCAGAGCGAACCAGTAAATACACGTGCGTTTACTCCCCCTCCGTCGGTTGTTTCGCAAACGGGAATACAATTCGCCCCTGAACAAAAAAGCTCTTTCGTCGGTTCTCCGGTTACACTGAGGATTCCCAAAATAAACCTTACCGCAAATATTCAACATCTTGGCCTCGATTCAAAAGGCCAAATGGAAACACCCAGCAAGCCGGAGGAGGTCGGCTGGTTTAATCTCGGCGCCCGCCCCGCTCAAGTCGGGAGCTCTGTTATCACGGGCCATCTTGATGACACCTTAGGTTCCCCGGCTGCTTTTTGGGATCTCAATCAGCTCATTGTCGGAGATGAAGTTTTTATTGAAGATGACTTTGGAGATGAACGGCGCTTTGTTGTCGTAGGGCAAGCCGTGTATGACCAAACCGCACTCCCCTTCGAAGAGATCTTTGGAGCCTCGCAAGATCGTACCCTTAACCTGATTACGTGTAATGGGGCATGGAGCTGGAAAGAACGCAGCTATACGAAACGATTGGTCGTTGTTACTAAGTACCAACCGGAATACTAGAGCTTCAGACGCCGCAAAAGCTGGGCATTCAGCGCTACAATCACCGTACTCGCAGACATCAACAATGCCCCGACCGCCGGAGCAAGGATAATACCCTCTGAAGCCAAAACCCCGGCTGCAAGCGGGATCGCAACCACGTTATAACCAGTTGCCCAGATAAGATTTTGAATCATTTTGGAGTAAGTTGTACGAGAAAGACGCATCACTTTCACAACGTCGCGGGGGTCGTTGCGCATCAAGATGATTCCAGCCGACTCGATTGCCACATCCGTACCAGCGCCAATCGCAATTCCCACCTGCGCGGTAGTTAAAGCCGGGGCGTCGTTGACGCCATCCCCGACCATTGCAACTCGGCTACCATCCTTTTGCAACTGCCGTACTTTGTCCACCTTATGCTCAGGCAAAACCTGGGCAAAATACTCATTGATCCCGAGTTCGTGTGCCACCTCTTTGGAAACCGCTTCAGAATCACCAGTAAGCATTGCCACTCGCACACCCATCTGCTTCAGGGCTGCAACTGCCTCCTTGGATTCGGGCCGAACAGTATCGGAGATCGTCGCGATGCCCAGCACTGAACTTTCCTCAAGAAGATAAATCACGGTTTTCCCTGCTTGCTCTGCTATCGCGATTCTCTTTTTTATTTCTTCAGGAACGGCTGCCTTTTGATCGGCAATCAAGTGCGGGCCACCGACAAAGTAAGATTTCTTTCCAATTCGGGCAGTAACCCCTTTCCCCTTGATTGCTTTGAAGTTTGATACCGGAAGGAGTTCTAATTTTTTATTTTTTCCCGCAAGCACAAGCGCTTTCCCGATTGAGTGCTCGCTCGGGGCTTCAACGGAGGCAATTACTTGCAACACATCCTCGGAGCTCTTACCCTGAGCAGCAAACACATCCGCTACCCCTTGCTGGGCAGTGGTCAGTGTGCCGGTTTTATCAAAGAGCACCACGTCAATGTTACGAGCGGCCTCCAGAGCCATGCGCTCGCGAACCAAAAGGCCATTGCGAGCTGCCAGAGAAGTTGAAATTGAAGTGACAAGCGGTACGGCAAGCCCTAAAGCATGCGGGCAGGCAATCACGAGTACGGTGACTGTTCGCTCTAAAGCAAACGCGGCCCCCGCCCCGCTCAGACCCCATCCGATAACTGTCACCCCTCCGGCGATCACAGCCACAATCGTCAGGTAGAATGCCGCGCGATCGGCCAAGATTTGCGCTTTCGAACGCGAGGCCTGCGCCTGGGCAACAAGTCGCATGATTCCTGCCAAGGCAGTATGTTCACCGATTTTCGTAACCTTTACTTTGAGCGACCCATCGCCATTTACCGTCCCTGCGATTACTGTGCTTCCGTTTTCTTTACTAACCGGACGCGACTCTCCGGTAATCATTGCCTCGTTCACCGAGGATTCCCCGTATACCACTACCCCATCGGCGGGAATCTTAGCCCCCGGGCGAACCAGAACGATATCGCCTTCTTTTAGTTCACTCAACGGTACCTTCTGTGTTCCCGCACCCCGTACCACTTCCGCTGTATCGGGCAAAAGTTTGGCGAGTTCTTGCAGGGCGCCTTGGGCGTTTTGCACTGAGCGCATTTCAATCCAATGCCCCAAAAGCATTACTGTTATCAAGGTCGCGAGCTCCCAGAAAAACTCCGTGCCCTTAATGAAGAAGGTTGTCGCAATGCTATATCCGTACGCGGCGATAATCGCAAGCGAGATTAATGTCATCATTCCTGGCAGACGCGCTCGTAGTTCGGCAAGAGCGCTCTTGATGAATACACTCCCTCCATAGAAGAAAATGATTGTCCCCAATACGAACGGTAGCCACTGAGAACCGGAGAATACGGGCGCTCTGAATCCCAACCATTCCTGAACTACTGGCGCGTAGAGCACAACAGGAATGGTGAGAACAAGCGTGATCCAGAACCGATCGCGAAACATGCCCACGGAATGGCCAGCGTGTTTATCATGCACGTGCTCTGAGTGTTGAGCATGAGATGAGTGAGTATGCTCCACCTCGGGAGGAACGTGGTGGGCACAGTATGCGTGTTCCACCCCGAATTGATCCCTGACGTGCTTTTCAGCCACCATTCCACACAGCTCACACTTTTGCGCTACCATCATCACTCCTTACGGCGATATACCCTATACATTCCCCATCCATGCAGAATAACGCCTACCAAAACAAGCCACCAAGCAAATCCTTGTAAGTACTGAGCAAGAACCGTACCCACCCCGAGTGAACCGATTACCGCACCATATAATGATGCCTGATATTCAGCCGAAGACGGCCTTACCATCCGTTCTTTCATATGAAAATCTCCTTTATTGCCCAAATCGTAAGAAGCGCTAAAACAACCCAACAAACGTAATATAAAACTTTGAAAAAAGAAGTTTTATTCATAGCTATTTATGATGCAGCTCGTGCTCATCCTCGACCTCCACTTCATACCAATCCTTATACCAACCGCGCATCATTTCCATTTCTTTTGATTGGGCAGTAATGACGTCTTCGGCCATTTTTTTGATTTCTGAGCGTTTTGCGCCCTGTTTTGCTTTTTGGGCCATCTCAACCGCCCCTTCGTGGTGAACGATCATGTTCGCGATGAACTCTTTATCAAAATCATCACCCGATTTACCTGCAAGGGTCTCTTGCATTTGCCCCATCGACATATCCTCGATCGCGCCGGATTGGCCATTCATCATCCCTGAAGAGGAATTCATCATTTGCGATGCTTTACCCATGCCCATCGTACGCATCATGCCCTGCATGTTATTGTTTACGGAATAACTGGCTACACCTACCCCAATAATCAAACCGATTAGGCCGGACAAAAAATATGTAGAAACTTGATTTTGCATAAAACACCTCCTCTCTAATGATGATGTACTACTTCGACACCCTTTTTAAGCTCACTGCGTACACGTCGTACGAGGTAAGAAACAATGAGGATCAGAATGATAACACCAATAATCGAAAATGATTTTTCTCTCTCTAAGAACTGCGTTACGTTGCGACCGAACGAGTTTATTTCCACCCCGAAGAGGCGGCTGCCTTGGAGCATTGCGATTCTTCCAGTAAGGGCCAGGAAAATGATTACGCCACCGTAAAGCAACATCACGCTTGCGCCTAACAAGTTACCGAGCGATACCCCCTTAACTGGGCGGGAGAGGAACTTTTTCACTCCCATGAGCCACTGGGTATTCATCAAAAGCGCGCCCGCCAGCAGCGGTAAGGTCATGCCGAGGACAAAACTGATCGCCGCGAATAACGCTAAGGCAAAACTGGGCGAAAGGCTGGTGATCGTGGCTGCCGCCAACAACACCGGGGCGCAGCAGGCGCTTGCTAAGCCAGAGGCAATCCCCAGGATGTAGAGCGATCCGAACGTTGCGTTCTTACCAAGCCGGGGTGTGGCAATCATCGGTAGTTTAAAGTTTGTCAGCATCAAAACCGCGGCGACAATCATTGCCGCCCCTGCAATCGTATAGGCGGTTGTGTGGTACAGGTTGAAGGCCGAAACAATCGCCCGTAGTCCCAAACCGATCGGAAGCATCACCGTGGCAATCCCGAGCGTAAAGATAAATGTAGCCGCCACCACGCGCAGCCGACTTTGTAAGATTCCTCCCAGGTAGGCCGGTAACAGCACGGTTAAGCAGCAGGGCGCAAACAAGGCGATCACCCCGCTCACAAACGCCACGAGAATTGTCGTGGTCCAGAGCAGTAGCTCAACCACTATTTCACCTGGGCGTTAATAGTTAGTTCGACTTTCTTATGCTCCGGATCGTCTGTTTCAAATGTAACAAAACGCTGCACTGGCCCGTAAACGGGCATCAAGGATGGCTTATAAATTACCGAAAGCGTCGCTTCCTCGCCTGGGTTGAGTTCTGTTTTCCAATTCATATCCGCAGCGCTCATGTGCATCATCATGTTAAACATCGGTGAGGTTTGAGATGGGGTTTTCAACTGCGCAAATGTGCAATTGCAGCTGGTGCTGAACTGCTTGAGCTCGAGAGCTTTCGTACCGGTATTTTTGAGGGTAAAGGTTGCCGTTTTTTCGTCTTGGACCCCCATTTCCCCCAAATCGGCGCTTGTGGCGCTCAGTTCAAGGCGCGGTTGCCCGCTTTCATTTTGAGTACTTTGACCTTGCACCTTCTCCGATTCCGAACGCGGCCAAAGCCAAACAATTGCTGTGGCTGCAAGCACAATGACGACGATTGTAGCGGTAATTCGTGTCATTTCTGAGAAAGAGAGTAGATTTCTAAGAGCTCACGTGTCGCTTGGTCGGGCGAAGTTTTCATTTGTCCGTGCACATGCACTTCGAGGTGATTCTTCAGGAGCATTTGGTCCAGACTCCCGAGCGCGCGCTGGATTGAAAGCGATAATTTCAACAGATCAATACAGTATTCTTCACGCTCGATTGCCTCACTCAACCCCTTAACCTGACCCTCAATAATCTTGAGCCGATGTAGAGCTCGCTGTTTTGTATCTTCTGAAATGTGACCATGTGTCATGGGATATACCCCCATACCCTATATACCCACCTCCTCTATGTTTTGTCAAATAGTACAGAGCTATTTAAAAAGATGGAGTAATTTTTGCCGCAACTTTTGCAGCTTGCCGACACGGTGAAACGGCCGTTTCCCCGCCGTTTCGATCTGACGCTCCGCTCTCTTATGAGGGCGTCGGCTGTTGCGATTCTTCATATTTTTATCTTAATCTCTCTAGATGAAAAATCCTAGTGAAAAAATTAGTGGCATGATTCTCCAGGGATGTTAGAACCGTTTGTAACAAAAAAAGAAGCAATACTGGCTATTGGAGAACCTCCTTTGGCGTTAGTAAAAGATAGAACCCTGCGAAAATACTAAACGCTGCCATCATCAGAAAAAGTAGGTTGAATCCGAAAAACTCAACAATGAATCCCCCAAGGGCGGCCCCCACTGCAATTGAAAAGTAATTACTTGCCTCCCACATCCCCCATCGCGAGCTCACATGCCGTGAATCTCCAATGTGGTTACTATAAATTGCATCAAAAGCCGGCAAAGTACTTGCTTGGGCAAGTCCGATTACGACTTGTACAAACATCAACGCGGCGATTGAGTTAACGAAGATATACCCAATGAAACCCAATCCGGTGACAAGATAACCGATCGATACCACTAGTCTTCGATCTAGTTTGTCGCTGAATTTCCCCGCTACGATAACTGTTATTCCCGCAACCAAAGCAAATAAGCTACTCGCCAGGCCGGCATCTAATATATCGCCCCCGATTTTGCGGACATATACGGCATAAAACGGCGCCAGCATCGCGGGCGCGATCAATGCGAGAACATTGGTCCCCAAGATTATCCTGAGAGGGTGGTTTAGGAAATGCTTCACGCCTTCAGTGTAACAAATTTGAGTTTACTCATTAGCTGGTCGTATTTTTTTGGCTCAATATCCGATTCATTAAGACCCAGCTCCTTAGCCTTGTTCATTATTTTGACTTGCGCTGATGGTAGTTCTTGCTCCGATGCGCAGAGCGTTTCTATCTCAAGAAATACTCCCAACGATTTAACCTCATCGAGCGCGATATTGATATCTACACTTTTGTAATTTGTTCGGTCTTTCTCTATTTCGGTAACGAGTTTAAAGCCTACCTCTTTCAATATCTCTTCTGCCACACCGGGCGGGTCAACAAGAATCTCGTGTTCAACAGCATCTCCCTGATTGTTTAATGCCCGCTTATAGGTAAGCGTAGCTTTGTTGTTCTCTATTCTTACTCGAACAACAGGATCACCCCGTTTGAAACCTTCGAATGATTCGCTGTTATGCAAGAAAACCGTATCAACCTGGTGTACTGTGGCAATTCTCTCAGAAGACTTAGTGAGTTTTCTTATTAAACTAGCTTTCTTATTGCTATCAATCCTGAACTTGCGCTCTACTTCAATCATTAATTTTCCTTCCTCGCTTACCTTACCAAAAAAGGACCCTGTTCGGGTCGTTTTTCTGTTCAATCCATCCAATTTCTGAGAAGTTTGCTCGAACTGTGTTTATTCCGGGACAAGCCTTACCTCTTCTCCTTCAATCACCAGTGCTTGGTCGTCTGTGAGTTGGATGGTCTTCTGATTATCTGCATCAAGCTGCTTCTGTATTCCTTTCATTCTGCTTCCATATTTTTCGTTTGCCCAGTGAGGAAGAGGTATAAATTGAGTGAGATGAAGACCATCTGTTATTAACTCAGGTGCTGCTTTGGAATCATCGGCTGTTTCAAAATTTTTAATTGTCGGCCCAACAACAATTGCGCCCGCACTTCCTCCGCCATACACAATTCCTCTTTTGAGTAGATTCTTAATGGTTTGATCGAAACCAGATTGACGCATGATCCAGCGTAAATAGAAGGTATTGCCACCCCCAACCCAGATAGCATCAAATAAACTCAATACTTTCCGGAGTTCATCAGGGCCTTTGTAGTTACGAAGATCTACATAAGTAACTCGCATTCCAACAGCATCAATCCATTCACGGTTGCTGAGAACAAATCTTCTTTTCTCTTCAGGATAAGGGTCAGCAGCGTTCTCTATATGGGCGAATTTTATTTTTCCGGCTGGTTTATTAAAGAGGGCCAGAAAGTACGGTTTTTGCTTTACGGATATTGCTTGGGAGGATAAAAAAAGTTTCATGCCCTCACCTTACCAAAAATAACCTCATTCGAGGTCATTCACGGGTTCAAAAGTTTGGCTCCTCCGGCTGTGGACTCTCTCGCGTCCTTCGACTACGCTCAGGACTTTCTGAGAACCCCTCGGTTCTCAGCGCATCGGAATGCTACTTTCCGCAGCGGGAAAACTCCCGTTTTCCCGACCCCTTTCCCTGTTCGAGTCCAGTCCTAAAAACAAATACAAAAATACCCAACCTAAAGTTGGATATTTTTGTATGGCTCCTCCGGCTGGACTCGAACCAGCAACCTTCTCCTTACACATAACCCCATGTTGCCACGGGAGTGGACTATATCATCCCCACACTTTGTACAAGTAAGGGGCGAGGCGCTTCCCCCAACTGAAACGTCGGGGTACTCTCTTGCGAGATAGTCTCTACACCTTCCTCGGCACTTTTATAAAAAGTGACGGGCTTGGCTCGGGATTACCCTAGAAGGGTTTCCCCGAGTTCACCTCGTTTTTCAACCCGCCTTTCGGCGGGAAGCTGCCATTTTTGGACCCTTCGACTGCGCTCAGGGTCGCTGCGCGACAGGGAGCCGCTCTACCATTGAGCTACGGAGGAATATTGTAATTTCTTCTTAATGAACTCTCGGCCACGGAAACTCTTCAGTTGTTTTTCTCTTGCCAGAGCTTCCGAGCGAGTGGCAACTGACTCTTTATGAATCAATTTCCATTCACCCGCAAATCTTGAAGTATAACCGCCTAACCCGTGGTTGTTATGGAGCCGTAAACGTTTCTGAAGATTATCAGTCTGCCCGATGTAATACTTTTCTGCCTCTGAGTTATATATCGCCTAGACCCAAAACATATCAAAAATATTATATCGGGAGCCGCTCTACCTCCGCCAGCTGGCGGAGAGCTACGGAGGAATATTAAAAAACAATGTTAATAAACGAATCCCACTCCAGGATTACGGGTTAAGTCTAGCGTAAACGAGAGTACCGAACAAGAATTTTGCTTACTGTTAGGAGCGTATACTCAAAACTGATGACAACAAAAACTATGGTTTGGATTGGGCTATTTATTGGCTCCACTATTGGCGGTTATCTACCGGCCTTCTTTGGGGCAAGTGTATTCTCTGGCTGGTCTATTCTCGGCAGCACTCTCGGTGGAGCTTTAGGTATTTGGGCTGGCTACCGGTTCGGCGTCAGCAACTTTGGAGAGTAGTCTACTTAAGATAGTCCTTCAGCTTAGCTGATTGTTCGTGCTTTTTGAGCTTCTGGAGCGCTTTTGCTTCAATCTGGCGGATACGCTCGCGGGTGACCCCAAACTCTTGTCCTACCTCTTCCAGCGTATGTGTACGGCCGTCTTCCAAGCCAAAACGCATCTTGATAATCTTTTGCTCGCGCGGTGAAAGAATTGTGAGCGAATCCGAAACATGCCCACGCATTAACTGGTAAATCGCGTTCTCCTCTGGTGAAAGCGATTCCTTGTCTTCCAAAAAGTCGCCCAGACGAGAGTCCTCTTCTTCCCCCACAGGCGCTTCCAGCGAAACGGTTTCTTGAGAAATCTTTAAGATATGCTCAACTTTTTCTACCTCGATTCCCATTTCCGCGGCGATTTCCTCCGGCAGCGGTTCACGCCCTAAGTCTTGAACAAGTTGGCGCTGAACGCGAATCAGTTTATTGATTGTTTCCACCATATGCACTGGAATCCTGATTGTGCGCGCCTGGTCGGCAATTGCGCGCGTAATTGCCTGACGAATCCACCACGTGGCATAAGTAGAAAACTTGAAACCCTTACGATAGTCAAACTTTTCCACGGCCCGCAAGAGCCCAGTATTGCCCTCTTGGATAAGGTCCAAAAGCGACAAACCGCGCCCGATATATTTTTTAGCAATTGAGACAACAAGTCGCAGGTTCGCTTCCGCCAGCTTACGCTTGGCGTTTTTGTCGCCGAGCGCGATGCGCTTGGCTAATTCCACTTCACCGGCAGTGGTCAAAAGCGGGATGCTCCCGATTTCACGCAAGTACATTCGTACCGAGTCGTCGGAGATTTCACCCAATTCTTCAGATTTATCGGCTGCCTTGCCGCTTGCATCCACTTCGAGCAAACGTTTTGCAGCGCGCACTTCAATCCCAATCTTTAAGAGCAGATTGTACATCTCATCTACGAGCGGCAGATTCTTTTCCGGTTTAGAGACCACTTGCAAGATCTCTTGAAACGTTACGAAACCGTGCGCTCTGCCTTTTTGAATAAGGTCTTTAAGCTCGTCCGGCACGTCCAGAGGTAGAATCGTGGGTCGAATCCGTCGGCGGCGATCCACTGGTGGCACATACCCTTTGGTAGGTGGTGATTGTTTGGCTTGATTTCCCGAGGGCTTTGGCGCAGGTTTCGGAGCGGGTTTAGGTGCCGCTTTCGAGTTTGTTGGCACACTCTTTTTTAGCGTTTTAGGTGCTATACTTTTTGGCGCTGCTTGCTTAACGAGTTTCTTTTTTGGGTCAGACTTTG
>JAGVHQ010000064.1 GCA_020056565.1 Candidatus Berkelbacteria bacterium | reverse complement strand
GCGACAAGATGGATATATTCCAGAAGCACATCAAGGCCGGTTCCCTCTTTTGCTGAGATTGGGATTACAACCGTATCTCCACCCCAGTCTTCGGGGTTCAAGCCGAGTTTTCCAAGTTCTTGTTTGAGCCGTTCTAAATTCGCACCGGGAGTATCCATTTTTGTCGCAGCGACGATGATTGGGACGTGCGCTGCTCGTGCGTGTTGGATTGCTTCTTCAGTTTGGGGCTTTACCCCTTCATCAGCGGCTATAACCAATACTACGACGTCAGTTACGTTTGCACCGTGCGCGCGCATTGCAGCGAAGGCCTCATGACCCGGCGTATCGATGAAGGTAAGCGCGACGGGCGCGCCTGATTTAGTAGGGACTTGAATCTGGTAGGCACCGATATGCTGTGTGATTCCCCCTGATTCGCCCATCGCGACACGCGTTTTGCGTAATGCATCCAGTAAAGTTGTTTTACCGTGATCAACATGGCCCATCACAGTTACGATTGCGGGTCGCTCAACACTTCCTTTTCTGCTATGCATCGGCTTTCGCTGCGTTTCTACATCCTCAACATCTTGTTTAAGATGCGGGTTAAATCCAAGCTCATGCGCGGCGATTGCAGCGCTGTCATAATCTACGCGCTCGTTCAATGTCGCAAGTACACCGTTATCCAAAAGTGCCCGAATAACAGCCGTTACGGGTACTTCTAGAATGTCGGAAAGCTCTTTCACTCCTACTTCAGAGGGTATATTAATATCCTTTTTTGCAACGACTTTAGGGGTTTCAACAGTTCTCTCGGCATCCCGGACAGCTTGGAGCACCTCAGCTTTCTTGAGGGCTTTAGCCTGTTTTTTTGAAATCTTTTTTCTACGGATTTTATTCGTAAGTGCCATTGGTTGCAGTATAGCACTTGGAGCGCAGAATTCCACCCAGAGTCAGATTGAGAAGCTAAAAGCGGACGAGTATTATCAATTAAAAGTCGCTGCCTAATGTGTACGGTATCTATTGAGCCAATACACGAACTTGTTTCGATTTTTTTTCTAAGCTAAGCTGAACAAAGATGAAACTCGTATTTACCCGCAAGCTTCTCTTTATTATAAAAGTTTTTATTTTTGTCTTATTTCTAGCTGGGTTGGGATATGTATTTTTGACCACTAAGTATAGTGCTGATGGAGGTTTCTCTAACTTAACTCCCAAAAAGGCCAATGATTTTGTCCAGAGTATCGGGGTAACAACCCACTTAACCTACTCCGATTATCAATCGAACCAGTATTTCCCGGACTTATTCAGCCAGTTGATCGGGCCCAAGGTTCATCAACTTGGCATCAGCCATCTTCGTCAGTTTCCAACTGAAGTTGAGGCTAATTTTACCGGATCGGTCGGTAAGTTTAACCAGCTGAGCCGCGATGGACCAACGCAAATTTCTTTCAATTGGGAGACTTCGATTGAAACAACGAGTAATTCTAGCCCCCAACATACTTGCTACTTACCTAAAATTAAGTATCTCGTTAAAGGCATCTCTCTGAATTGTGGCGGCCTGTCTAGCTTGTCCACCCCTAGCTTGTCCACCTCTTCAAATATTGCAACTGAGTCAGTTGAGAATCCGAATGAACCTGATCATTGTGCCAGCTTCACCTGTGGCCAAAGCACTACTCAAAATTGGTTTAGCAACTCACTGTCCCGCAATCCTGATTGGCCTGATGATGTTTTAGCAACCGCTCAAGCTGCGAACACTAAAATTACTAGCGACCCAACAACTCGAAACTTAGAGATATTGGCGCCCGCTTTTGTTTGGCTACCGTACCACGGTAACGAAACTTATCATGGCGTTAATTTAAAAACCTTCTTGGCTCCACTAAAAAACTACGTTACCTACGGCAATGTCCACTCGTACTGTCATCTTCTTTCTGTGGCTAATTGCTATACCACCGAAGTCCAACCAGCTGTCAATTACTACGCTCCCAAGCCTGTTATTGTCACCGAAACTGGCTATTCAACTGCCAATTACACCGAACGCCAACAAGCCAAGTATCTCCCTCGGATTCTCTTTGATTTTTTTGAACGAGGGATTCCCCGTACTTATGTCTACGAACTTTTAGATGAACCTAGTGCCGCCACCCCGACTGAGCAAAACTTTGGTTTACTCGATGAAACCGGCCGAGAAAAAATGGCTTTTGTCTGGTTGAAAAATGCCGTTACTTTACTTAAGGACAATGGGTCTGTGAGTTTAACACCGCTCGAAGCTAGTATACTCGGGCCTTCTTCCTTAAGAACGAGTCTGCTGAAAAAGAGCGATGGCAGTTACTGGTTGGCCTTGCAGAACGACAAGGCCACCACAACTGACACCGATGTTAAAGTTGACGTTACACTCAGTTTTTCCAAACCAAGAGATATTCAATACTTCAATCTTGAATCTACTGAACCTTTCGCCACCTTAACCAAAGTTAGCAGTACAGTTATTAGTGTTCCAGATCGGATAATCTTAGCCAAAATAACTCTTCCCCCTGTGACTAATACCAATTCTAGGGGTTCTTCTTCGAATAATACCAACGCAGGGGGATCTCCTTCTACTAATACCAACCCGGGTGTATTTCAGGGGCTTGGTTCGAAGAGAAACTACTTCCTTAAGCTTTTTAAGTAGTTTTTAGTTCCCTTACCTGTTATCGGGACAAGAAAGCGGACCCGCTGGGAGCGGGTCCGCATCGAGGCCGTAATGGGTAACGACTAGATTAAACCCCGGGGGATTTAGACTCCTTGCACTTTGCGCTCTCGTGTAAGATGCGAATCTCTTTGGGGGCGTAAATCCCTACAGATACCTTCTTTCGAGTTACGATCTTGAGTAAAGTAACCCGAATGTTCTCACCGATCAGCACTGATTGGCCCACAGCGCGAGTGAGCGATAAGCCAACTCCTTTTCCGGGTGGGCGCTGTCGGGGCTTATTGGAGGAAAACTCGAATTCCCCCCGAATGATGATCTTGTCTTGGGGTGCGCGAAAGACAAGACGAACCTGCCCCCCCTTATTTCGCGTCGCAAGAAACGAGATCTCGTCCCCAATTTGAACGATCTCGTGGAGCTTTATTGTCAATCCTAACACTTCCTGTACACCTCACAGATGATTCCTCTTCCATGAAGAAGAGGTGTATGTATCTACCGAAAAACTGCCCTTAGAATGCTTACGCCTTCTTTTGAGCCTGCTCTTCAGCCGGATAAGACGTTAGCACGTCGAGCTGTGTTTTCACAAGAGTGGCGGAAGCAACTCGGTCTCCTTCACGCAAACGCATTAAAATCACACCTTGCGTGTCGCGCCCAATCCGCCGAACCCGTTTCAGGGGGAGACGAATCATTGTCCCTTTGACGGAAAGCATGATTAGGTCGCCTTCATCTCCGGCGGTGACGTGCATCGCGATCAGCGCGCCGGTTTTACCGGTTACTTTTGCAACCCGAATCCCAACTCCGCCACGATGTTGATTGCGGAAATGAGAAAGTCGTGTCCGTTTACCCAGCCCCTTTTCGAGGACTACCAAAACATCTGTATCTTTAGTTAATCGGTCTTTTCCGATAACGGCTACACCGATAGCTAGGTCGTCGCTGCGCAGCTTGATCGCCCTCACACCCTCTGCCCCCCGACCCATTGGACGAACTTCAGATTCGTTAAATAGAATTGCTTGGCCTTTCACAGTGGCAATAAAGATTTCATCACCTGTTCGCACGACCCGAACCCATTGCAACTGGTCTTTCGCCCTGAGTGTAATCGCAATGATCCCGGTCTTACGCACGTTTTGGTACAAACTGATCAGGGTTTTCTTGATCATCCCCCGAGAGGTTACAAATAGAACATAACTTTCTGTGAGGTTCTCTCCACGACGCAAAGGAATTGTGGCTGTAACACGTTCATCTGGGGCAAGCTGGATCAGGTTTTGAACTGCAATCCCCTTTGCCTGGCGAGAGGCAGCGGGGATATCATAAACGTTTGCAACAAACAGGCGACCGCGGTCCGTGAAGAACCACATTTGGTCGTGGGTATTTGCCCCGACAACATCCAGGAGGATATCTTCTTCCTTGGGGGTCATCCCGGTGACACCAACACCGCCGCGTTCTTGTGCACGGTACCCGCTGACTGGTTGTCGTTTTAAGTACCCGCCCTGTGTAAGGGTAACGATTACTTCCTCGTTTGGAATAAGGTCTTCAGTCGTAAATCCTTTCAGTGCGGCGGCAACCACTGTTGTGCGGCGAGGATCAGCAAACTTATCTTTTAACTGGGAAAACTCTTTTTTAATAAGTGTGAGGATTTTTTTAGGATCGTTAAGGAGTGCTTCTAAGCGTGCGATTGTCTTGAGGATTTCATCGTATTCTGCCCGGATTTTCTCACGCTCAAGCGCTGCAAGGGTCGCAAGCCGCATGTCCAGAATCGCCGTCACTTGGCGGTCGGAAAGCGCGAATGTCTTCATCAATGCACGATGCGCGTCTTCCCGACTTGCTGACTTTTTAATTGTTTCGATAACCTCATCAATCTGGCTGAGAGCTTTCGTGAGTCCTTCTAAAATGTGCGCGCGATCTTTGGCGACTTTAAGTTCATATTCAGCGCGCGCACGCACTACGACCGTACGATGTTTGATGTGCTCTTCGAGAACACTCTTTAGGTTTAGTAGCCGTGGCTGACGACCGTCAACCAAGGTCACCATGTTCATATGGAACGCACCGGCAAGGGGAGTTAATTCGTAGAGAGCATTCAATACTTTTTTGGGGTAGGCCGAACCCTTAAGATCAATCACAACGCGCACCGGGTCTTTACGGTCGGATTCGTCGCGCAAGTCCGTGACGCCTTGGATCTTCTTATCCTTTACTAAATCGGCGATCTTAAGAACAAGATCTGATTTATTCACTTGGTAGGGTAATTCAGAAATAATGATTTTGAAGTTACCCTTCGAGTCTTCGGTGATTTCTGCCTTGCCCCGCATCGTAATCCGTCCTCGTCCGGTTGCGTAGGCGCTCACAATTTCGGCTCTCCCATAAATTACGCCACCGGTCGGAAAATCCGGGCCCTGTATAAACTGCATAAGGTCTTCGACTGATGCGGTTGGGTTATCAATCAGGTGGACTGTTGCGTCAAGTACTTCCCCAAGGTTGTGAGGAGGGATATTTGTGGCCATCCCCACTGCGATTCCGAGCGTTCCGTTTAAAAGCAGGTTGGGGAGTTTACCAGGCAAAACTGAAGGTTCTTTGCGAGTTGCGTCATAGTTGTCAACCCAAGCGACAGTTTCTTTTTCAATATCAAAGAGCAACTCCTCTGCTAAAGCAGTCATGCGCGCTTCGGTATAGCGCATCGCGGCCGCATTGTCGCCGTCAATCGAGCCAAAGTTGCCTTGTCCTTGAACTAAGGGGTAGCGCATCGAAAAGCTTTGCGCCATCCGCACCATTGAGTCGTACACCGCGACATCCCCGTGGGGGTGGAATTTACCCAGAACCTCTCCGACTACAGTGGCGGATTTACGGAATTTTACGCCGGAGCGCAGACCCATCTCCCACATCGCCCATAAAATCCTCCGATGCACTGGCTTGAGGCCATCGCGCACGTCGGGCAGCGCGCGCGCGACAATCACGCTCATTGCGTATTCCAGGTAGGAACGCTCCATTTCGGGAACAATCCCCCGCATGGTGACGTTAGGGCTTTCGTTGGGATGAGGGGTTGGTTTCTTTTCGTCTGGCATTTTAGATATCCAAATTTTCTACTGAACGAGCGTGCGTTTGGATAAAGCGCTTGCGCGGTTCGACTTCGTTCCCCATCAGCATTGAGAATGTTTCGTCCGCTTTCAGAGAATCTTCAATTGTTACGTTCAAGAGCATCCGATTTTCCGGGTTCATGGTCGTTTCCCACAGTTGTTCGGCGTTCATCTCCCCCAGCCCTTTGTACCGTTGAATTGACGGCGGCTTATGCTCTTTTCCCTCGGGCGTGCCGGCTTCCATTTCTTTTAAGACGAGATTTTTTTCCTCGTCAGAGTACGCGTACGTGGTTTTGCCCGAGCGCGTGATCGCGTACAGGGGCGGCTGGGCGATATACAAGTATCCGCTTTTAATCACATCGGGGTAATGGCGGAACAGAAAAGTTAAAAGCAGGGTGCGGATGTGGGCACCGTCTACGTCCGCGTCGGTCATAATTACGATCCGGTGGTAGCGCAACTTTGAATAATCAACCTGCTCGCCCGCCCCGATTCCCATGCAGACAATCAAGGATTTAATTTCTTCTGAGGAGAGAATGCGGTCGAGTCGGGCGCGCTCCACGTTTAGTATTTTGCCGCGCAGCGGCAAAATTGCTTGGAACCGGCGGTCACGCCCTTGTTTGGCGGTTCCACCTGCGGAATCTCCCTCAACAATAAAGAGCTCTGTTTCCGCTGGGTTGCGATTACTGCAATCGGCCAGTTTGCCGGGGAGTGTCATCCCCTCAAGAACGCCTTTGCGAATGATCGTTTCACGCGCTGCTCGGGCCGCGAGTCGCGCCCGCAATGAAAGCGTCGCTTTCTCGATAATACGGCGCGCGTCAGACGGGTGTTCGTCCAGATAATACGTGAGCGCTTCCGCTGTCACCGATTCAACAGCCGTGCGCACCTCAGGGTTTCCGAGACGCGCTTTCGTTTGTCCCTCAAATTGGGGGTCGCGCAGCTTAACCGATACGATCGCGGTTAATCCTTCGCGGACGTCCTCACCGGTGAGCACTTGCGCCGCAACTTTTTCGCCAAGCGTGCGACGTAAATAATCATTCAGGGCGCGGGTGAGGGCCGATTTGAAACCGGTAAGGTGCGTGCCACCCTCAAGAGTATGAATGTTGTTGGCGAATGTGAATAAATGCTCGTTAAAATCGTCTGTGTAGGCGAGTGCGACTTCCACGAGGATGTCGTCGAGCATTTTTGAAACAAAGAATGGAGGGTCGTTGAACGCGGTCCGCTCTTTGTTGATATGGCGCACATACGAGGCGATTCCACCCTCGAAATAGAAAGTGTAGGGGAGGGCGTCCGGGGCCTCCCGGCGGTCCGTGACCGTCAGCCAGATTCCCTTGGTTAGATACGCCTGCTGGCGGGCATGGTCAAGGATGCTTTTTAAGTTAAAAGTGATCTCTGTAAAAATTTTAGGGTCTGGGTCGAACGTAACAGTGGTGCCGGTTCGGGCGTGCTCTTCGGGAGCTAACTTTTCTTTGCTTACTTTGCTTTTCACCTTCCCCCGCTCATACGTTTGGGTATAGCGCGCCCCATCACGGTAGACATCCACTTGCATCCACTTTGAAAGCGCGTTTACAACCGAGACACCGACCCCGTGCAGGCCGCCGGACACTTTATATCCGCCGGAGCCGAACTTACCGCCGGCGTGCAGGGTGGTCATCACGGTTTCGAGTGCGCTGAGCTTGGTTTGCGCATGGGTGTCCACGGGGATACCGCGCCCGTTGTCGCTTACCTCAACGCGATTATCCGGCAAAAGGGTGACGCTCGTGCGCGTGGCGTGCCCGGCCATCGCCTCGTCAATCGCGTTATCAAGCACTTCCCAAACTAGGTGGTGGAGACCTTCCAAGCCCGTACCGCCGATGTACATCCCCGGGCGCTTACGGACCGGTTCCAGCCCTTCAAGAACTACGATTTGTTTGGCCGTATATTCGCTGCTCGCGTTCACTTGATTCCTTTTTTATTACTACTTACAAAATAAGTGCGAATAATTCGCAAACTGTTCTTTCGAATAGATTATAACGGATTTCGGAGTAAGAGTGTAGGATTCAAGTCTAGCGCTCGAAGTCGGCCTCAAGCGCACCATCAAAAATGACTCGATCGTCGCGAATGAGGCGGACGGTTTCGTTGGTGGCACCGATTTGTTTAATAACACGGGTCTTCGAATTCAAGCTTGCGGCCGCGGTATAGGAGAGTTCGATAACGGTTGATTCACCCACTGCGGTGTCAGCCCAAAACCCGATTAGTTTCTGGCTATAACGAACACTTGACGTTACCTTTTGGATAATCGGAAAACCTTGCGGGTTTGTTTCAAGCACAAATGGAGTCTTCATAATATCTATCCCATCGACTGAAACGGCTTCGACCTTTGCATCCGAGGGCACAATCAATTGAAGATAGTTCGCGTCATCCCCATCGGGCCAGGTGTAGGAGCCAACATGGGTACGTGTAATGCGCACATCAGTGTATCTCCCCGCCCCCGCTGTTTTTTCGGTAATATCGGTGTGCTGTCGAATCGAACGCGTACTCTTTGCTTGGTCCAGAGCCGCGTTGACTGTCCCAAATAGAGCTCGGGGGTCGGTCGGGATTCTTCCGCCCCAGTTCCATTTTTCAACCCGTGCTTGATTCTGTGTGTCGTTAAACCAGAAAATTATTTGCTTCTCGCGTGCCATACGGGAAACATATCCCGTAAGTGCAACCGGGTTGATTTCTTTGAGCTTCTGGGCCAGTGGAGGGATCATGTCCCGAATTACGGTTTTGGGCTCGTTAATGCTTTTATTCTCTTCAGTGGCGAAATATCCTTTTTCCACTCGGTACTGGATTTCGCTAAAAAAATTCTCGTTTGTAAGAGTAAGGGAGTGCTCCGGGACTGTAATTGGGCCGGTAAGCTTTATGAGCTCTTCCGCCGCTGTGAGCGTTACCCCAATTACGCCGTTGATCGTCTCTTTCTCGGTTGAACTACGATCGTAAAACCATTTGACGTGTTGCGCGGAATCCGCAAAATCAGGGTACCAATTCGCGTCATGCAGGGCCCACCGGCCCGCGTGGTTGACGCGGCGTAAAGGTTCAGGGGGTTCAATATCATTCTGGGCTATAAACGCGTTATCGCGTTTATAGATGTTTGTTTCGACGGCTAGATCGGTAATTGCTCCGTTGACCAACCGCACGCGGGCAAAACTACCGATAAAGCCCCCGCCCGGGCGAATTTCGCTATTATTAAGAAATAAAAGCAGGTAGGTACCGGACTTACCGTTCTGGTATAAGCTGTATGCATCACTGATCGGGGTCGCAAGCGCCAGCGCTGAGGTAGCTAACGCAAGAATAATCAGGCCCAGAAGGCCCTTATACAGCGTGCGTGCACCCGACATACGAGCACTCCTAAGCTTCGCGGACGATGTAGAGAATCGTTCCCCACATCACGAGGACTGCTAAACTTGCACCCAAAAAGCCGATGAGCGCTAAGAAGCTGGTGTTGACCTGATTCATCGAAGTGTACACCGGCGCAGCGATAATTTGATACGTATCCTGCTCACCCTTGGAGATTTGTGAAAGACGCTCGCTAAAGATCTCATGACCAGCTTGAGCTAGGCGATCGGCATCCTGTTCGTTCTCTGCCCGAAAGCGAACCGCTAGGTTGGCGGGGGGGCGTTTTGTGACGCGAATTAACTTTGCGATTTTTGCTGGTTTTATGGTTGGTAATGAGACGTCTGCTTTTCGATACACTTGCTCGACGATTCCCGCACTTGCAAACCATGCTTGGATAATGTCGGCGTACTGTTGGCTTGCAAGCGTGATGTAGTATTGGTCGTAGAGGTAGTAATCGGTTTTCTGCTGGGAAAGTGAAGATGATTTGCTGACAGTCCATGTCGTTGCGGCGTCGTAGGTTGTTGCGAGACGACTCGTAATGGCCCAAATAAGCCCGGCAACTATCACGCCCACACCCAGCGCGATCGGGATTGCTTTAAGTAGTGAGTGAAAATCTTTTTTCATAGCATCATTTTTTCACAAGCGTGGTGTACTCGTAAACAGCTGCGCGAATTTCACGTTGGAATCGGCTTGTATTAAAGGGTTGGGCCGCTTGTGAGAGGGAGTGTGGATCCCAGAGGCGATGCTGCTCTTCCTCTAATGCGTGCGCCAAAGAAGAAATAGTAGGCTCCGGGAAGAAAACACCTGTTTTGGAACTCAGAATCTCCTCGGCTCCCCCGCCTTTATACGCGATCACAGGCCTTCCCGAAGCAAGCGCTTCAACAGCAGTGATTCCGAAGTCTTCTTCCTGGGGGAAGATAAGTGCGCGTGATCTTTTGAATAATGAGGGTATCTGTCGATCAGGAACGAAGCCAAGAAACTGTACGGTTGGTCCGGCGGCTTGTTCGAGCGCAGCGCGGCTGCTGCCGGTACCCGCTACAATTAATTTCGCATTGACGCGATTCGCTGCACTAATTGCCAAATCAACCCGTTTATGGGGTTCAAGACGACTCATCACAAGATACGGCGCTCCTCGTCCGATTGGGGTCGGTTTGAACCGCTCTATATGTACTGGTGGGTATATAACACGCGCCTCTCGACGGTAAAACTTCTTGATTCGGTCTTCAACCGTATGGGAATTTGCAATGAAGTAATCAACACGTTGGGCGGCATTGTAATCCCACGCGCGAAAAAATGTCGCTCCCAGCGGTAAAAAGGGTTGTAAAAATCGTCCAACGTGCCGGCGCGCTTCGTCTCTCTGGTGCCACAAATATCGTGTAGGGGTGTGGCAGTAGCAGATATGCACGGTCTCCGGTGGAGTAATCAGCCCTTTAATAAAACTGTGCGCGCTTGAGATCACGACATCGTATCCACTAAGGTCGAACTGCTCAACGTGATACGGCATCAGAAACCGTGCCCGGTTGATATGAGCTCGTGCCCATCGTTTGCGATTTAAGCCACTCGGAATAACCCGAGCAGCGCGAATCCGCGCGCTCATCGCCTCAGGTTCATACAAAAGCGTAAAAACGGGAGCGTCAGGGAAAATGTCCAATAAGGTCTCCAGCACACGCTCTGCGCCTCCATATTTAACTAAATAGTCATGGGCGAGTGCGAAGCGCACCTAGTACGCTCCTTTGCCTTTCAGAACAATCCAAACCGTTTTTAAAAGAATCGTAATGTCGAGCCAGATTGACCAGTTTTCGATATAGGTGAGATCAAGGCGGACCCATTCGTCGAATGGGATATCGCTGCGGCCGGATACCTGCCAAAGCCCCGTGAGACCTGGTTTGATATGCAATCGGCGACGCTGCCAAGAGCTATAATGTTCGACCTCTTCCACCATGGGGGGGCGGGGTCCGACAAGACTCATTTCCCCTCGCAGCACATTCCAGAGTTGAGGGAGTTCGTCGAGGCTTGAGCGGCGTAAATACGCCCCGAAACGCGTCACCCGCGGGTCCTCTTTCAGCTTAAACATTACCCCGTGGCGTTCCATCAGCTCTTGATGCTGCTCGTTTGCCCCGACGCGCATTGAACGGAACTTGTAACAATTAAATGTTTTACGCTCTGTCACGCGCTTCTGCGAGAAAAAAATCGGGCCCGAAGAAGTCAGTTTGATCCCGATTGAGATCAAAAGGAAAACCGGAGAAAGTACAAGCAAGCCGAGAACCGATCCCACCAGGTCAAAAACGCGTTTGAATACCCGCCCCCATCCATCCAGCGGGGTGCGCAGATAAGTTACAATCGGAACCCTGCCGATTGTAGACGGCTCAACGTTTGTGGCGCGGACTTCATACAAGCTGGGGACGATTCTGACAGTCGCGTGTTC
>JAGVHQ010000060.1 GCA_020056565.1 Candidatus Berkelbacteria bacterium | reverse complement strand
TAAATACAAGAGCTCTTGTATGAGGAGTAGGGAGGGGATTAAACAATAATAAAACTAGAAAAGATTCCGAATGAAATTCAATGGGTTGAGAGAGCGCCAAAACGCCCCGCCGTCATCTTTAGGTGGCTCAAAAACTTTGGGTGGCGTCTCTTGCTTCTGGACCCATTGTTTTCCGTAGAGTTGGTTATATACGTCCTCAGAAGACAAGACTTCCTTGATGTACGTTTGCGTTACGCGCGGCACCTGGGCCAAATCTTTTGTATCCGCATACGTGCGCGCAAGCGTGCACCCGGCGTTATAGGCAACCAGCGCCGCTTCTTTTGTGCCACCGCAAAAATCAAGTTGGCTCCGCAAATACGACACCCCTAAACGGATATTGATTGCCGGATCGTACAACTGGTTCAGAGTAAAATCACTGAGGCCTATTCGAGAAGCTTGTGCGCGAGCTGTGGCGGGCATTAGCTGCATTAAACCACGCGCGCCAGCAGGGGAAATCGCTTTCGAATCAAAGCTGCTTTCTTCACGAATAACTGCGGCGACAAAATTACGCTCCAGGGCAAATTCATCCGCGTTTAGGGCAATTTCGTTTCTATAGTCCAGGGGATACAAAACATCCCCCCACACTCGTGGATAAACAAATACGAAGAGTAGTCCGGTTACTAACAGCAACCCGACCGCGATTCCAATTTGGATTAAACGCCGCCGCATGCTTTCACTATACAGATTTCAAGATATATGTGAGGTGGAAATATCTTTTCGGAACCGCTCACACGTCGGCATCAAACTTTTCGGCTCAGCGCCTCTTCGGCGCTCTCGCAGGAGAAAGTTTGTGCCTTCTCTTTGCGCGAAATGCTTGCATTTCGCGCAGAAATTCAGCTTTCTCAAAGAAACTTCCACCTCACAGATACTCCATTAATGACCTGGCGGCTGCTGACGACATTCCCTTTGTGGTCATGATTTCTTGAAGCGTTGCGTCTTGAATTCGTTTCACCGAGCCGAATTTTCGCAGCAAGGCATTTTTGCGGTGCGCTCCAATCCCTGGGATTGCATCAAGGGCGGATTCCTGAACTTTTTTCACTCTTAAGCTCCGCTGGAACGTAATTGCGAAGCGGTGTGCCTCATCGCGAATAGCACGGATCAAATTGAGATCATCTAACAGTCGCGGTCCGTCAAACAGTAAATCTAAACGATTACGCTGTGGACCTTTAGCGACTGCCACAATCGGAGAAAGGAGGTTGTTTTCGACAAGTACTCTTTTGACGGCCGTCAAGTGAGCTATTCCGCCGTCAATCACTAATACGTCTGGCAGAGGCCAATCTTTTTTGTGATTTATGAATCGCCGGGTAACCATATCAACAAGGGCGCCAATATCGTTCTGGCTAAACTTACGCATGCGAAAACGCCGGTACTGGTCACGCGCCGGCTGCTCCCCTACAAAAACAACCATACTGCCGACGATCCCCTCGTTATTTAAATTAGAAATATCGTAACCTTCGATCCGGATTGCTTGTCCTTCCACCTCATCCGCTTCTTGAATCAATGCGATGTCTTTTAGGTGTTCGAATGCGTCCAGTTGTATTCTTAGGGCCGCGGCACGCTCAAATAAAAGGTTATGTGCGGCTGCTTGCATTTCTTTTGTAATCGCGCGTACCAAGTCAACCCGATTACCTCGCAAGAATTCACGTAAACGTTGTAGGTCGCGCGCGTACTCTGCTGGAGTGGCGCCCCCCAACCATGGTGCCTTGTACTGCTTGCCGTAAAAGTAGAGGTTCGGCCGGTCCGCATATCCACCAAGCATGCGAAAGGCAAATACACGCCGGATCGCGTCGAGAGCTTTGCGCAGCAGGAATCCGCTCAAATACGGCCCGAAATACCAGGCACTCGTGTCACGCTGAAGCTCCACTTCACGTGCACGCACAAGCTCGACTAAAGGATAATACCGGTCAAGCCATGCGTTCGAACCAATTTTGAGTGCTGCGCGCGTTTTTCCCGTCTGAAGCCGAGGCAGGCGTGCCTTATGTATCTTCACGTACAGATAGCTTTTATCGTCTTTGATTCGCACGTTGTAACGCGGCATCAAGCGTTTAATCAGTTCTGCTTCTTTGAGGAGTGCTTCCAGCGCCGTAACAGTTGGGATTGTTTCGATTGTGGCAATTTCGCGTACAAGCTGGGCGATTCGGGAATCGTGCGCTTTTTGAAAATAGGATGTGACTCGATGGCGCAGCGAGGTGGCTTTACCCACATAGATAACTGTGCCGGTGCGATCACGCATCAAATACACGCCGGGCGTGTCAGGGAATGTCCTGATGAGTTCAAGTAATTTGGATGACATAGATAATCAATTATACGAATTCAATCGCCGATATGCACTTTTAGAGTCTTAGCGGGTACTATCTTCTCAGAAACGCTCAGCTGCGCCACCGCGCATCTTCGCTCGGTCCTCGGCCTGCGATCTTTAATGCACGAAATGCAAGCATTTCGTGCAAGAGGAGGTACAAATTTTCTCCTGCGAACCCGCCGAGGAGGCGGGGAGCCGAAAAGTTTGATACCGACGAGTGGATGTTCTTCGAAGACATTACCCGCTAAGTTTTCTCAATTCTTCCTTATTAACTTTGAATTTAAAAAAGGAGCCCCGGCCCCAACACCTGCTGAAGAAAAAAGGCAGGGTGGGGCGCGGGGCCGGGGGCATGCCGGGAAGGGGGGTAACCCGGCGCGGGCAGGGACTAACTCCAACCCCGTGGGTAGCGGGGTGCTCAGTTTGAGCGCGGAGTTGTCCCAGAAGGAGTGAAGTCGGTTTCGGCGGCGAAGTCGAGCAGAAGTGCGACAGTGCAGAGAGCCTTCATCATCTCCGCTCTCTGTTCTCCGAAAACCTTCGTATCGCGCACCATCGAACACCACCCAACATCGGACGATCTGGTTTCGATCACGAGTCTGCTGAACATTGCGTCCAACAAATTGTTTGGCTCGCGAATCATCGCCTGGAAGATCTGGATCGTTTCGGAGGTGATCAAAGGAAGGTCGCGACCATCCTGGAGATACTCTTGTCGTAGGGCAAAGAGCCATTCGCCAATAAATCTCCAGATGGAATCTTCGACTTTCGCCGTTTCGCGCAGATCCGTCATCACCAGAAACAAACCGCGATTCTTCGATTCGAGTTCCCCCATCATCGAATCGTACCAATCTTCGAGGTCCCGAAGTTCCTCGATAAACGTCTCGTTTTCGGCGATGAACGGCATCACCATATCCTCGGTACGGGCGGAAATCCGCCGCAAATGAGGAACAAATGCGTAAATCGATTCGGGGAAGACGAATCCCCGATTCTGTTGTTGTATCATGGGATTCTTCATCTCCTCACAAGTTTTCAAACCCGATCGCCGACGCGATCAAGCAATAGCTAGTATACAGAACCCACCAAAGAAGTCAATACCTTTAGAAATCCGGTGAATTCAAGACCTAATGCACCACCTTAGTAGATCAAATTATCAGATTACCTAGAACCCATCCCGCAACCATCTCTGATAACTGCAGCGGGTCTAGTTTACTATTCCAACTTTTTCTTCAAGCTGGTCCACGCGATTGCGTAGATCTATGTGCTCGTTATCAAAAACTTCAATAATTAGGTTAATATCTTTGCGAATCTTGGAAACATCGGCTTTGAGCATTTTGACATCTTTTCTTACTGGGGCAATCTCCCGACCGATCTCTGTTCGGACTTCTGTTCGGACTATTGTTCTGATTTGTTGCAAATCGGATTTTTCCAACATATAAATCTAAAATAGCCCTCCCATGCCGTCAGCGTCAATAATAAGTCACCGGGAAAGAATCTTCTTCACGTACTGCCCGGTGTAGGAACGTGTGATTCCGGCCACGACCTCGGGCGGGCCGGCCGCAATCATCTGTCCGCCCTTGTCCCCGCCTTCCGGGCCTAAATCAATAATCCAATCCGCAGATTTAATTACGTCTAAATTGTGCTCGATTATAATTACAGTATTCCCCTGATCGGTTAAACGTTGCAGGATGCCTAGCAAGCGCCGCACATCTTCAAAATGCAACCCGGTGGTCGGTTCGTCTAAGATATAAACTGTTTTTCCGGTAGCGCGTTTTGAAAGCTCAGCTGCCAGCTTCACTCGCTGTGCTTCTCCCCCCGAAAGGGTTGGAGCGCTTTGGCCGAGCTTTAAATATCCGAGCCCTACGTCCACCAGCGTCTCGAGTTTATCTTTCACCGGTGGAATCTTTGCAAAGAAATCAAAAGCTTCCTCGATTGTCATATCTAACACGTCCGCGATTGACTTGCCTTTGAAGCGGATATCAAGCGTTGCGGCACTGTAGCGTGCACCGTTGCAAACTTCACACGGCACGTACACGTCCGGCAAAAAGTGCATTTCGATTTTATTTTGTCCTTCGCCGTGACAGGCCTCACAACGTCCTCCCTCTTTTCCACCTGTTCCGCGCCGTGCCGAAACGTTAAATGAAAAAGTTCCCGGAGCATAGCCGCGCGCACGCGCCTCCGGAGTACTTGCAAAAAGAGTACGGATTGGGTCAAAGGCCTTTACATAGGTTGCTGGGTTGGAGCGTGGTGTACGGCCAATGGGGGACTGGTCAATATCAATTACCTTGTCGATCTCATGCATTCCCTCAAGACGTGTATGCGCCCCAGCTCTTTCCCAACCATGATGCAACTTGGAATAGAGGGCGCGGTAGAGGATTTCGTTCACAAGGGTTGACTTCCCCGACCCCGATACTCCTGTGACGGCCGTGAATAAGCCAAGTGGAAACTTGACATCAATATTCTTGAGGTTATGTTCACGCGCACCGATTACGGTTAGAAACCGTCCAGAATGCTTACGTCTTTCGCGGGGGATTTCAATTTTTTTCAGGCCGCTTAAATACTGCCCGGTAAGTGAGCTAGGATTGCGTTCAACTTCAGCGGGCGTACCCTGCGCCACAATCTCCCCACCGTGGATTCCGGCACCCGGCCCTAAATCAACCAACATGTCGGCGGTACGCATCGTTTCTTCGTCGTGCTCGATTACAATTACGGTATTGCCCGCCTCTTTCAAATGCACAAGTGTGTCCAAAAGGCGGCGATTGTCACGCTGGTGTAACCCGATCGAGGGCTCATCGAGAACATAAAGGACACCCACAAGCGCTGCGCCGATTTGGCTCGCAAGCCGAATCCGTTGCGTTTCCCCGCCTGAAAGCGTGGCGGCGGCGCGGTTGACTGTAAGATATTCCAACCCGACATTTTTCAAAAAAGTAAGGCGTTCGATAATCTCGCGCAACACGCGTTCGG
The DNA here is from genome assembly GCA_020056565.1 of Candidatus Berkelbacteria bacterium. Taxonomy (GTDB): domain Bacteria; phylum Patescibacteriota; class UBA1384; order JAGVHQ01; family JAGVHQ01; genus JAGVHQ01. The sequence goes on along the minus strand of JAGVHQ010000060.1, from coordinate 5,927 downwards.
CGATCTTCTGCTCACGCGCCGATAGAGGAAGGTCATCAAAAAAATGTAGGGCTTCGGTGATAGAGAGCGCGGTTACCTCTGCAATCGAACGAACGTTGATTTTTACACCAAGCGCTTCTGGCTTAAGACGCGCTCCCTTGCAGGTGGGGCAGGGGAGGTTAGTCATGAAACGCTCGATCTCTTCACGGACCACTTCCGAAGTGGTCGTGCGCCAGCGCTCCTCCAGCATCGGGATCATCCCTCGAAACCACATCCCGAACGTGCGGTTATGTCCGCTTGAAAAAAAACGTACCCGAACTTTGACGGGCCGGCTCGCTCCGTAGAGCATGGTGTTGAGCTGATCTTTGGTGAGATTCTTAACCGGCGTTTGGATCGAAATGCCAAACTCATTCGCGGCCGAAATAATTAAGGCGGCATAATAGCGAGCGTGTTCAAAACTCCACGGTAAGATTCCCCCACCGGAGATTGTTCTTTCGTAGTCTGGCACCACGAGTGAAGGATCAATTTCGCGTTTGAATCCTAATCCTGTGCATGTGGGGCACGCACCGTAGGGGGAGTTAAACGAAAAAATTCGCGGTTCGATTTCACCAATCGAACTGCCATCATAGGGGCAGCTGAGCTGCTCGTTCAAGGTCACTTCTTCTTTACTTCGAGCGTCCTCGTGAGAAGGCGCAAGCGTTACTAGCCCTTCCGCTCGCTCTAGACTTGTTTGAATTGCCTCAGTCAAACGGATAGTCGAATCCTCGGACTCCTCCAACAGGAACTCGTCCACGACCGCTTCAATTGTGTGCGCTTTGTAGCGCGCCAGCGGAATGCGCTGATTCAATTTGTAGAGTTTGCCATTGATTCGAGCACGCGCCACACCGTCGGCATACAAATCTTGAAGTAGTTGATGATACGTGCCCTTACGCCCGCGCACCACTGGTGCAAGCACGAGGACGGTTTTACCGGCCATAAACTCTTTCGCGAACTGAACCATTTGGTCAACGGTAAAGGCGCGCACCGGTCGATCGCATTTTGGACAATGGGGTGTTCCAACACGCGCAAACAGCACTCGCAAATAATCGTAGATTTCAGTTACCGTGCCCACGGTTGAACGCGGGTTACGGCTCACGGCTTTTTGGTCAATCGAAATCGCGGGCGATAAACCATCAATATGGTCCACATCCGGCTTTTCCATCTGCCCTAAAAATTGGCGAGCGTAACTGGAAAGCGATTCCATGTAGCGGCGTTGGCCTTCGGCGTAGAGCGTGTCAAACGCCAATGATGATTTTCCCGACCCGGAAATTCCGGTAAATACGATTAATTTATTGCGCGGCAAATCCAGTGAAATATTCTTAAGATTATGCTCACGCGCTCCGCGGATTGAGATTACATCTTCCATCTGAGTGATTTTATCATTTTTAGGCACAAAAAGCAGCTCGAATCCTACACTCCTGAGGGACTGCGTACCTATCCGGCCAAGAGTCTAGTACACTGAAGCTATGTCACCTGAGCAAAAAGGCGGTCCGCCGCAGGACAAGCCGAAATCAGACAAAATAGAACAACCCGCAATTGTAGAGCAGGAAGAAGATGAACTCTCGTTTTCCGAGCAATTTGCCGAACTTGCAAAACGGGCGGAAACGGTATGCGACGCGAATGTGAGCGATCAAGCAAAATCAATTGCTAGACGCTTACAGAGGCAGTTAGAACTTCTCACGAAAACTACACAAAAAATTGAAGTCTGGGACTCCTCCCAGACAGTAAAAGAGGAAGCAGTCGCGGAAGAACTTGTCGAGCGGCTCTATGGGCCCGCACCGGTCGTAACAGAGCTCTGGCGCGTTCCGGAGTTTAGTGAAGAATCCTTATTGCAAGATATTATTACGGACGCCAATAACAGCCGTTTTGAGTTTTCCCAATGGCTCAAAGATCAATACGGGATTGAACCGATATTCCCCAATGTGGAGATTGATTCATTTAATTCTGTTTTCCACCGAGATGGGGCGGGAAGTCCGCTCATAACGCCCGATAAAAGTCGTGATCAACTCATTTTGAATGTACTGCGCCCCGGCGTTGTAGAAAACGGAAAGGTAATATCACAGGCGATCGTCTGGCGCGCACTTTATGACACCAAAGAGCTAGGGAATGATGAGCCAGTTGCGCGCCCTGAATATCTAGAAGAACAAGGCCCCGTGGGTCAGGAGCAGTCGGCTCAACCTGAAAAGGTGACTGCCGAATCTCTTTCACAACAGATACATGACACAGTAGAAAATCTTAGAGGTGAGGCCGAACGAGCAAGTAAAAAAGTAAAAGTCTTAATAGAAGCACTACTCTATAAGTACGACAAATTCTCTATCCTTATTGAAAGCATCACGAAAAATGATGACTTAGGCGATATCAAAAACAATCACTTAGCTACTTTTGATCTTCCTCGAATTACTGAGCCTGTTGGGATTCCCATGGGAACCATAGATCCACAAGAGTTAGCAGCAGTTTTCAAAAACATTAGTGAACTCAACGCCATCGCGAACTCGCTCAAAGCGTGGCTCGTAAAAGAACACAAAATCGAATTACTCGTTCCTATTGAAGGCGATACGTTTGACCCAAAGATTCATGAAGATAACCCGTACCACCGACTACCTAGCAACACCGATAAAGACAATAATCGTATTTACGCAATCCTTAGAGCAGGGGTAAAACAAAATGGCAAAGTATTTGAAAAAGCATTCGTGAAACGGTTTGTTTTGGTTGTAGACACTCCTAAAACGGAGCCGAAGACAGACGAGGGTGTGTAAGCCCCTGGTTAGTGCGGCATTTTTTTGAGCTCGTTTAATTCGTCTCGCACAAAGGCGGCTTGTTCAAATTGGAGGGCGGCAGAAAGTGCCTTCATTTCGCGCTCTTTCTCGGCAATTAATTGATTAACATCCCGATTAAGTTTAAGGTCTATTTTTGCGACATGCTGGGCCGTACGCATTTCGTCCGTCACAATCGAGCTAATCTCTCTGACGATCGTCTCCGGAGTAATGCCGTGGGCTATATTGTGCGCGATTTGCTTTTCGCGGCGGCGGTTTGTTTCGTCAATCGCCCGATGCATCGAACCAGTTACGTGATCGGCGTACATAATCACTTTCCCAACCGAATTACGCGCGGCGCGGCCAATGGTTTGAATCAGCGAGGTATCCGAGCGCAAAAACCCTTCCTTATCGGCGTCCATAATTGCCACGAGCGACACTTCCGGTAAATCAAGCCCTTCTCGTAAAAGGTTCACGCCCACTAACACATCGTACTTTCCTCTGCGTAAATCAGACAAAATATCCACTCGCTCGAGCGTTTGGACATCGGAGTGTAAATACTGCACTTTGATTCCCGTTTCTTTAAAGTATTCCGTTAAATCCTCAGCCATTTTTTTGGTTAGTGTGGTAATGAGAATTCGTTGTTTGCGCTCGACGCGCACGTGGATTTCTTCCATAAGGTCATCTACTTGATTAGTAAGCGGCCGGACGTCAATCTCAGGATCCACCAAGCCCGTGGGGCGGATAATTTGCTCAACGGTTACACCCTCGGGCGGTTTGGAGTGTGATAGTTCATACAGAGCGGGAGTGGCTGATGTATACAGCTTTTGATGCGTTTTTTTGTTGAATTCCTCAAACGTGAGAGGGCGATTGTCAAAAGCCGACGGCAAGCGAAACCCGAAATCTACTAAATTACGCTTACGGGCGCGGTCACCTTCGATCATTCCCCGAATCTGGGGTAGTGTTTGGTGCGATTCATCAATCACGGTCAAAAAATCATCGGCTTGTCCTGAACCTGCCTGCCCTGAGCCCGTCGAATGGGTCGAGTGCAGGAAAAAATCAATCAGTGAATAGGGCGGCTGGCCGGGTAAGCGGCCATCAAAATGGCGCGAGTAATTTTCGATTCCGTTGCAGTAGCCGTGCTCGCGGATAAGTTCTAAATCGTAGTTTGTGCGTCGTTCCAAGCGTTCGGCTTCTAGTAACTTCCCGGCACCGCGCAGGACCTTCAGTTGATCTACGAGCTCAAGCTCTATCGCTTTGAGAGCGCGTTCGAGCTGGTCAGGAGCAACTACATATTGCTTGGCCGGAAAAAGCATTAATGTTTTATGCTCACCTAACGATCGGCGGGAAACAGGGTGAAATGCAGCGATACTTGCAAGACGGTCGTGCTCCAAGGTAAGCCGATATAAACGTTCTTCGTTGGTAGGCATCACTTCCAACGTTTCTCCCTTCAAACTAAAGGTGCCACGGCGCAACTCTCCCTGCGTGCGGTTAAACTGCATATCAACCAACCGGCGGGTAATCGCGATTCGGTCGAACGGCTTTCCAACCTCGAACATTACTGTTGTGCTCTGGTATTCTTCAGGAGAGCCGAGCCCATAAATACAGGAGACTGAGGCAACAATAATCACATCACGGCGCGAGAGAATCGCTTGGGTCGCGGCATGCCGGAGGCGGTCAATCTCGTCGTTAATGTCCGCTTCTTTTTCAATATAGGTATCGGAGTGGGGGATGTAGGCCTCAGGTTGGTAGTAGTCGTAGTACGAAACAAAATACTCGACCGCATTTTTGGGAAAAAACGAACGGTATTCAGCTGCGAGTTGGGCCGCAAGTGTTTTATTATGCGCAATTACCAATGTTGGGCGATTAAGCTCAGCAATTACATTTGCCACGGTAAATGTCTTTCCACTGCCGGTAACTCCCAACAATGTTTGATGCGGGTTGCCCGCTTTCAAACTTTTCACTAGCCCATCAATCGCCTTCGGCTGATCACCAGCCGGATTGAATTTAGATTGCAACTGAAACTTTTCCATAGGGTTCAGTATAACGTGTCTTTTGAGGTTTAAAAGTTAAATATGCCGTTCTATATAAAAGGGGCGCCTGTGTCGCTATCGCAACTCAGGCGCCAAAACCAATCTGCCGCTCTACACGCGAGACTCAACCTTTGCCTCCAAGAGGATCTCACCGACGCCCTCGGCGCAGTTGAGGCAAATGAGGTAAAGGCGCTCACGGTCAAACGGAGTATACGCAGGCATGTAATGCCAGATGAGCCGTTTGCCGCAGCGCGGGCAACGGATGCGCTTCTCATGACATGCAAACGCGGCGATTTCATCTCCATAACGTTTGCCTGCCTCCTCTACTCGCTCCTTGAACGCTATCCAAGAGAGCCACGGGCCTTCCTGGGCCGAATCGTACCACTGGATGTGCTCGCGTTCGTAAACGCCGGTAGGCGTACGCTCGCCGAGGGTTCGATCCTGCACACTCTTCCAGTAGAACAGAAGACCGAGTCCGAGCAATGCCCCTAACCCGATCCACTCTGCAGGTCCCATTTTGCGTTCCTCCTTGCGACCTGAGCCGCAGAGTCCTCTCCTCGGTTCCTAGACCGTCACCGGGAGTTGAAGTTCGTTCTTAAGAATCTTGAGGTAATCACGCGGCCAGAGGCGGTGCTCAACCAGCGCGAACACGATGTCGCGCAGCTTGTAGCAGGAGTAGAGGCGCTCAAACCCTTGCGCGCGCAACGTGTTGAAGCCGCCTCGCTCGCGATCCACGACCACGAGAATCGGCATATTGGCGGTCTGGTAGCCGTCCTGGTCGAGCTTGGAGAGCGCGTCGAAGATCGACCCGCCTTCTGTAACGACGTTGTCGAACAGCCAATATGTGTGGTTGGGTGACGGCTTTCCGTTAACCCATCCTCGGTTGGCGCCGTGTTCCTTACGGCCCTCGCGCATCACGCGCGCGAGCAACGGATATCGGGTGTGATGGTGCTCGTCGCAAAACGGCACGCTGATCGCGCAAGTATGATGTTCAACACTGCACAGTGAGGCCGCAACCGCGATTGCGGTTGCGGCCGTCGGAATGGCAATCAGGCATGGCTGCCCGTCGCCGAGAATCACATGTTCTGCGACAGCGTTACGAACTTTCCTGCCAAGCTCTGCG
>JAGVHQ010000051.1 GCA_020056565.1 Candidatus Berkelbacteria bacterium | reverse complement strand
TTCACCCTGAAAAGGCGTGTTACCGCTACAGTCAGCACACACCATGCTGTCAAAAAATGGTATGAGAACGTACAAAGTGAGAACAACATATGTCAGGGGGTTTCTGAGTAACCTTAAACGCATAGTGTTTTTTATCACTGTCACATCTTTAATGTCAATATATTAAGGGTAAAATTTTGATAAGAACTCGCTTTTTGGTGAGCCGAGTATAGGAAAAAGGCGATTGTGTGTCAAGAAAAATAGTATGGGTGCGTTGGGAGCATTTCCGGCAGTGAGGCGAGGGGTGATTTCCGGGTGGCTGTTTAGAGCGGCGCCAGATATTTTTTCAGGGATTTGGCAAGACCGGGCAGGCATTCTTGAGGGTCATTCGGACAGACCGGTCTTTAAACCTTCACTCAAAGAACGTGAGGAGTGAGGAGGATTTTACGCCTCACACCTCACTCCTCACGTTCTTACAGGTCGAGGACAGGCTTCGAGAAAGTACCGGCGCAATATCTTCGGAATGCTGAATACGAAATGCCGCTCTGGTAAGGAGGTCACTGTTCCTGTCATAAAACAATGTCAGTGGTTTGCTCAAGGAGACCATGGAAGCGTGCCGGGAGGCCGGCCTTACGCCCCATACGTCAGTGAATTAAGGGGAAGGGGGGAAGAGATCATCCCCTGGGCCTGGGGTATAAACGGCTTTTTCTCCGTAATGGGAAGTTCGGCAACGGTATTGGTCGCCATAGGGTGGGGCTTCAGATCCGTGCTGTTTGCTGCTCTAACACTCTACATCCTGTCAGCGGTCATGTTCATTCGTCTTAAAGTAGGTGCAGGTTTAAAACTTGTCCCTACTTCCCCCTTAGAGGATTTACCCTCGGCGCTCCCGATCAAACTCTTCAATGTCGTTAGATTCTGAATATCTTCTTTTAAATCTTTTCCCTTGGGAGTTTCCAGCAGCATCGGCAAATCTTGAAAACGGGAATCGTTTAAGAGAAGGCGAAAGGCCTTTAGCCCCAACCTGCCCTGGCCGATGTGCTCGTGCCTGTCCAGGCGGCTTCCCAATTCCCCCCGGGAATCGTTGAGGTGTATCGCCTTGATCTGTTTGATCCCGATCAATCCATCGAGTTGTGCAAAAGTTTTCTCGAATGTCTCGGAGGTACGGAGGTCGTATCCAGCCGCAAAGGCATGGCAGGTATCAAAACATAACCCCAGGCGATCGGGATAATGGCTGTTTTTCATTATTTCCGCCAAATGTTCAAAACGAAACCCAAGTGTAGAGCCCTGGCCGGCGGTAACTTCCAGTAACACCTTAACTTTCGATTCTTTTGTCCCCTTGCAGATCCTGTCGAGAGCCTGGCTGATGCGGGCAAGACCCACGGTTTCACCGGCCCCCACATGGGCGCCAGGGTGGGTAACCAGGTAGGGGATACATAGGAGGGCGCATCTTCCTATCTCACTAATAAAACTTGCCACCGATTTCTGCCACAGCTCTTCGTCGGGGGAGGCCAGGTTAATCAGGTATGAGGTATGACCCAGAACAAACATGTCCGATGTCTTCCGGAATTCTTTAAAACTTTCTGTTTCCCCTGTGGTCAGGGGCCTCGCCTGCCACCGGTTATTACTTTTGGTAAAGATTTGAATGGCCCGGCAACCGATAGATTGTCCCCGCAGGATACTTTTCTCAATCCCGCCGGCAATGGACATGTGTGCTCCCAATCTCATCGTCATTTCCCTTCGGTCACGCTTGCGCGGCTGCCTTGTCACGCGTGGCGGATGCCCTACGCCGGACTTCTGCTCCCAGAATCTTTTTTCTTATCCGCAGACTCTTGGGCGTGACTTCGAGCAGTTCGTCATCGGGAATATATTCAATGCATTCGTCGAGACTCATGATGCGCGGCGGTGTGAGGCGTATGGAGATATCTTCGTTCGAACTGCGGATGTTTGTCATTTGCTTTTTCCTGCAGACATTGATTCCGATGTCGCCTTCGCGCGGCTGCTCGCCGATGACCATTCCTTCGTACACTTGTACGCCCGGACCGATAAACAGAAAGCCGCGCTCTTCCGCATTTTTCAGCGCGTATGTCGTCGTGATTCCCGCTTCCCATGCAACCAGGCTGCCGTGTGCGTGTGTCTCGATCTCGCCTGCGAGCGGCAGATAGCCATGAAAAAGCGCGTGCATGATCCCCGTGCCGCGCGTTGCGGTCAAGAACTTGCTGCGAAATCCCAACAGCCCGCGCGTCGGAACGAGGTAGCGTAAATGTACGCTGCCGTCGTCTGCGGTATTCATCTCTTTCAAGTTACTACGCCGTGTGCCGAGCATCTCAATTACAACGCCGAGGAAATCACCGGCGACTTCAATATACACGTCCTCGACCGGTTCCAGCTTCTTCCCGTTTTCTTCGCGTAAAATCACTTCAGGTTTGCTGACCTGGAACTCGTATCCTTCGCGCCGCATCGTCTCGATCAAAATCGCAAGGTGCAACTCGCCGCGTCCCGAAACGATGAAAGTATCCGGCGATTCGGTCTCTTGCACCAGCAGACTCACGTTTGATTCCAATTCCTTGAACAATCGTTCACGCAATTTCCGCGACGTGCTCCAAGTGCCCTCACGCCCGGCAAACGGCGATGTATTCACCCCGAAGGCCATCCTTACGGTTGGCGCTTCGACGCGAATCGGCGGAAGCGCGCGCGGGTTTACCGTGTCCGCAATGGTTTCGCCGATGCACACTTCGTCCAGCCCGGTGAACGCAACGATTTCGCCCGCCTCGACGCACTCCACCGGAATACGTTCCAATCCCTGGTGTACAAACAGTTCCGCTATCTTGCCCTGCGTTATTGTCCCATCGTGTGCAATGCGCGCGACCGCCTGTGCCGGGCGCAGCGTACCCGCGAACAATCTTCCAATCACAATGCGTCCTTTGTAATCGTCGTACGCAAGCGTTGTGACGAGCAATTGTGCCGGTTGGTCGGGTTCGACTTTCGGCGCGGGGATGTAACTAAGAATCGTTTCAAATAATGGTTGCAAATTGGCGCCGGTTTCGCCGGGTGTGCGTGACGCTGCTCCTCTGAGCGCATCGGTATAGACGATGGGAAATTCCGCTTGTTCATCGCTCGCACCGAGATCAATGAACAAATCGAACGAGGCATTTGCGACGTGATTCAACCGCGCGTTCGGGCGGTCCACTTTGTTGATGACGACAATTGCCTTGTGTCCCAGCTCAAGTGCCTTTCGCAGGACAAAACGCGTTTGCGGCATGGGCCCCTCTACTGCGTCCACGAGCAGCAACACGCCGTCCACCATATTCAGCACACGCTCGACCTCGCCGCCAAAATCGGCATGACCGGGCGTATCCACGATATTGATTTTCGTGCCGCGGTAAGTGATGGCCGTATTTTTCGCGAGAATCGTAATACCGCGTTCGCGTTCAAGGTCGTTCGAATCCATAACGCGCTCGACGATATTTTGGTTATCGCGAAAGATATGAGACTGCCTGAGCATCGCATCCACGAGCGTTGTCTTGCCGTGGTCCACATGAGCGATGATGGCGATGTTTCTTATATTGTTTCTTACGGTCATGGTAACTCCAATAAATTAGATACGGATGAACAAGGATAATATTCCTCCGCTCTTATTACAGACAAAAACCCGGCGTCTTGCGGCGCCGAGTTTTTGTCTGCTCGGTCAAATGTATTCGCCTTATATCGAATTAGGGGAAATTAGCAAATTGAAGTTTTCGCCGGCCCAACAACAGCTTTAGGGTATAACTCAAACACCCCCACAATATAAATTCCCGACTCAAAACGGAGATGCGGTTGCGGAATTTTCGATAGTTTATCCCAAACGTCGCAAAGTTTCAACCCTTTTTATTGAAACAAACTATAAATGGCAAATTCACGAATATCTTATCACCTTAATTTATCAAATGCAATGAGATATTGACTTTTTGCGGGAAAAAGAAAGAGGCCGGGAATTGTCGAGTAGATCAGTTCCTCCCGACGCTGTAGGTTGATGTTTGTGTTCTCTGTTTCCGCCTGGTTTCCCGGCGGTGCCACATTATCTCAACCATACATCAGTTGTCGTTGACCCCTCTCAGAACCGTGCTTGCGCTATTTACGCACACGGCTCCTCACATGGTCACTTTGCAGAAAATCCAAACATACTGACCTTGATCCTTGGTTCCGGTAGAGGAAACCGCTTCAGCATTTCACAGAACTTTTGCCAGTTGAGACAGCCACGTTTACCGCGACGGTTCAGCCACTT
>JAGVHQ010000040.1 GCA_020056565.1 Candidatus Berkelbacteria bacterium | reverse complement strand
TACAATATAAAAAGTGGCCGTCATCCCGCGCGCTCTCAGTGCCGGAAAAGCTGCAGTATAATGGCTGGCATATCCGTCGTCGAACGTGAGTATCACGGATTTCTCTTTGAGGCGGTGTTGCGTAAATTCATCTAGAGTCGCGGTGGTGTAACCTTTTTCGACAAGGTAATCAAGTTGACGCTCAAACGTTTGGGGTGAAACTGAAAGATTTATTCCAATTTTATCCCTCGGGTCATTATAGTCGCGAATGTAGTGGTACATCAAAATCGGTACCGCGCTGACGGTACTTGTGGGTTCGTTCGTTGCACTCGGCTCGGGCATTGGTTGAGAGGAGGTCGAAATTTCAGAAGCGCGGGGTTGCGAAGACCATCCTTTCGCGATCAGTAATATTCCCAAACCAATCAATCCAAACACGATTAAATTTCGAATTATTCGTGTCATCTACGTGAGTCCAGGACTCCTCATTTATTTTTCTAATTCTAGAACGGCCTTGATTATAGCAGATTTTGAGATCTCTTCGTAGTCTAAGAGCTCGCTTTGGGCGCCTGAACGCGGAGCTCGTGTCACGGCAAGGCGCTCGATTGGAATTCGCATCTTTGAAAGCGCGGCTGATACCGCTTCCCCCAACCCCCCGCTCGCGTAGTGGTCTTCAACCGTGACAATCGCGCGCGTCTCGCGCGCCGCGTTAATAAGCGTCCGTTCATCGAGGGGTTTAACGCTGTAGGCGTCAATCACGCGCACAAACACACCCTGTTTTTTAAGCTCGTCAGCGGCCTCGAGCGCTTCAAAGAGCGTGATCCCAGCCGTCACAATTGTATAGCGGTCGTGATGACTGCCACGTACTGTTTTACTGCCCCCGATTACGAACTCCTCATCCGCTCCATACAAGGCAGGTGTTTTAGCGCGTGTAGTGCGAAGATAGACTATCCCTTTAAACGCGGCTGCCGCGTGTATAAGCGCATACGTTGCACGCGCATCTGCTGGATAAAGCACGACACTGCCGAATACGCTCCGGAACAAGGAAATATCCTCCAAGCCCATTTGGGAAGGGCCGTCTTCGCCAATCGAGACGCCGCAATGCGAACCGATAAATTTAACATTCGCATTTGAGTAGGCAGACATTCGAATCTGGTCTGCGGCGCGGGTGAAAAATGCGGCAAACGTCGAAACAAATGGCAGCTTGCCGCGTCGTGCCAATCCGACTGCGGCCCCTACCATATTTTGTTCGGCAATATACATTTCAAAAAATTTCTCCGGGTATTGCTTCTGGAACATTTGGGCGTATGTAGAATTACTCACTTCCGCATCCAGGACGACAAGGTTATCCTCACCTCGTGCCAGCGCAACCAATGCTACCCCGTAGGCCTCCCGAGTAGCAGCGGGTTTGCTGAAGTCAAACTCGATCCGTTTTGTACCCCGCTTTTTCAATTCTGGTTCGTTCGGTGGTGGGGGGGCAAAAGCGGCGCGGATACTTCGCTCTAGCGGTTCCAGCTCTTTGAGAGCGCGTTCAAAATCATGTGGGTCAAGCGCTTTGCCGTGCCAGCCATCTTGATCTTCCAAAAACGAAACACCCTTCCCTTTTACGGTTTTAGCGATAATCATCAGCGGTTTTTCTTTCGCCACTCCGATTTTTGTGAGAGCCCGCGCGATTTCTTCCAAATTATGACCATCCACTTGAATGGTTTCCCACCCGAACGCGCGTATCCGAGTGGCATACGCATCTAGGTTATGGCCGTACATTGTTTCCCCTCGTTGCCCAAGGCGGTTGACATCGATGATCCCGATTAAGTTGTCGAGCCGATAATGACTCGCAAGCTGGATTGCTTCCCAAACCGAACCTTCACTCATTTCGCTGTCGCCCAACAAAACAAAAGTGCGGTATGGAAGTTTATCGAGCCGCGCTGCAAGTGCCATTCCAAACCCAATTGAAAGCCCTTGCCCAAGTGATCCGGTGGCGGCTTCACAAAATTCAAAATTCGGGGTGGGATGTCCTTCGAGCGGGCTGCCGAGCATGCGATACGTTGTCAGATCTGCCTCATTTACCGCTCCGGCAACGGTGTAGAGGGCGTATAACAATGGCGAGGCGTGCCCCTTCGAAAAAATCAAACGATCGTTTGTTTCAAGATTGGGATTTTGAGGGTCATACCGGAAAGTTCCTCCGAAACAGAGCGTCGCCATTAATTCAACAGCAGAAAGTGATGATGTTGCATGTCCCGAACCAGCCGCAGTTGTCATCTTTAAAATATAATAACGCAGCAACTTCGAGACATCTTTGAGAGGGGCTTTTTTCATAACATTAGTTTTTGTTCACGACCATCTTGCTCGTGTGTTTCATCTTCTTCTTCGCTTTGCTCGAGCTCAAGTGTTTTGATCTCCGGTAGCTTCCCTCCAATGATCCCTCGAACATCTCCATACAGGCCGATCGTGTTATTTTGGGCGCGTTCGATTTGCTTTTCGCGTTCGTTCCACAGCTTTGTCATCGCCCTTCTCTCTCGCTCGAGCTGGGCGCGTAACCCAATGAACGCTTCCACGATTGCCTCTACCCTCTGTTTGAACTCCGTGCCCGAAAGATAGCGGTACATCATTTCCATTTTGGAGTGTTTGCCTTCTTCGGCTTGGCGTTGTTGAGCAAGGCTCAACAGGGTAAAGCGTAAGGCACCTGCTACGTCTAGATATGAGGTGAAATTTGTTATCCATACTCCGTTAAGACGGCCAAAATTTTTGATATTTTTTGGCAAGATTTGCGTTACAAGAATCGCGATCGATGCTCTTGCACGATCCCTGTCATCTTTTAATTTTTGAATCCAACCATCGGACCAATTTTGTGTGCGTTTCACTTCCCAAATGATCGTTCCGCATAGAACATTTTTCTCATCGAATACCTGCTGGAGAATGTCGGCTCCGGTAAATCCTTTTTCAACCGGTTTAATCTCGTCAAATCGGAATTTTTCTTTGAGTGTTTTTTCGAAATTAAGCTCCGCAACCTCCCCTTGCAGTTGCTGTGATGCTTGTTCGAGTTTACGCCGCAAATCTTCGTTGACCTTTAAGGCGTCCTGGAGCTGTTTTTCTTTTTCCGCGACCTTGAACCGTTGCTCTTCGGACAATTGTTTTGATAGTTCTTCGCGCATTTTTGATAGTTCTTCGCGCAACCGAGTTTGCATCTGGAGTTCCCGTTGCTGATCTTTCACATTGAGCGCGCGTAGGCTGCGGTTCAGCTCGAGTAGTTGTTCACTTTGCCTTTTATTCTGCTCGCGGATCTCATTGCGTTCTTCCTCCAGATTTTTTAGTTGATGCTCGCCTTCGTCACGAGCCTTTGCAAGTGCCTTCTGAACCGCATCGGTGCGTTCCCGCTCAAAATCACCTTTCAACGATTCAGCAATATGCTGCTCAAACTGATGTTTGAACGCTTCTGTTAATTTGACTTGCTTTCCGCAATGGGTACAGGTGATCTCATCCATAGTTGGTCTCATTGTACTAGAACTTAACCACCGCGTCCTCGTTGTGGCATTAGATTTAATCTGGTTTTTTAGGATTCACCGCCGAATACGGACAGATTCGGTTATACGGGCAATACTCACACACATAGGTTGAAGGTGTCGCGCTGAAATCGCCCTTCGTTATCCCCTCTACGACGGTGTCGATTTTTTCTTTGATTTTTTGAGTATTGATTTTATTGCCTTCGAGTGTTCCGTATAGATTCGAACCGACAAAAAATAGTTGAACCTTTTCGGGCGCATGCCCATAAAGCTCTTGCCACGCGAGTGCGTAGACACCCAGTTGAGTTGAGTCGCGGGCGCGTCGGTCCGCTTCTTCCACGCTCGTTACCTCAGAAGTCTTGAAGTCTACGATCCGGGCAGCTTGCTTTGAACCAAAGACGATATCGATCACGCCCTGAATCATTATTTTTTTGTAAGGAAATCGAAAAGGCGTCTCAACCTTCAGTGGAACCTCACCGGTTTTAAACGTATCGTACACGAACGCTAATGTGTCATGCCCCTCTTTGAGACGCGCTTTTTCATGCTCGCGCGAAAGAAATCCTACACCCTCCCAATGTTGGTCGAATTCTTTTATTACCGCCTCTAGCTTTGGTGTTCGGCCAGCAATCCTTTCACGGAATAAAAACGCGATCGCAGCATGAATCGCTGATCCGTATTGGATGCTGTGATGCTTTAGGATCGGGATTCGTAAGCGATGGATATAGTGATATTTCAGCGGACACGTCAGGTAGTCAAAAATTTGATACGAGCTGAGAGTTTTGAGCGCTGCGCGCTTACTCTTGCGTGCACTCTGCTGAGTGGGTGCAAACGTTTTTATTCGCTCCTGTTCAGTCCGCGTGATAGACCGTGCGTCGGCGCGCGCAACATCCGTTGCTTCCAAAACAAAGGGTGATACGCGTTTCGTGCGTGCCCCACCGTAGGAAACCGCTGAGCTTAAGTAGCATTCCAGTTTTGCCCTCGTGATCCCTACGTAGAATAAACGGCGTTCTTCTTTGAGGTGTGCCCCGCTTTCGGGTAAGTGTTCTTTGATAAGCTCGTCCGGAAACGCCAAGCCCTCGCCGCGCTCACGTGTGGGAAAGCGGTCTGCTACTAGGTTCGCAATAATCACGATTGCGAATTCGAGCCCCTTAGCCGCGTGTACGGTTAAGACCCGCACGGCGTCTTCATCCGGATCGGGCGCAGTTGCGGGGGAAACCTCTCCTTGCTCTTCGGCCAGGCCTAGGTATTCGACGAACTCCATCACGTGTGGGTGGGTGTGGTTGTGAATAAAATCCCGAATGATATCAAAGTACTGGGCAATGTGTGTTAAGCGTTCTTGTGCTGGGGAGTTCTGCTCACGCGTAAGGGTTGCCAATATTCCCCGTCCTTCCAATAAAGCATAGAGAATCTCCCCTGCATTCTTTTTCGGGGCAAGGTCCTGCAATGTTTTGATATCGCAAACAAACGTCTCAATCGCCTTCTGATCTTTTTTACGTAACTCATCCGGAAAAGTTCCTTGTTGAATGAGCTGCCAGAGCCCAACACGTTTTGTGCGAGCAAGCGAAGTTAGTGCGGTGAGAGAGGACCCCGGAATGTTATACAGCCAAGAGGTCGCCGTAAGGTAGATGCTTTGATCGTCACGGGTGTTGGTAATTGTGCGCAACGCAGCGGACAGAACGATTGCATCCATGCTTCTAAAAAAGCTTTGTCCGCTCACTGAAAAAACCGGTATCCCCCGCGCTCCGAGCGCTTCGATGAATGGCTCTGCCTGGGCATGCGAGCGCACTAGAATTGCACAATCACTCCAGCGGATTTTTAAAATTTTGCGCCTCTCTTTAATTAGTTCTGCTACGATTTCAACTTCAGTGCGGCCCGTGTCGGCTTCAAGGTGTTGCAAAACAATCCCCCCTGTGGCACCACTCAGGCGTTTGCTAATTCCCAATGTTGTCTCTAGCCGATCAGGATTATTGTATTGGATTAAGCGGTACGCACTATTTAAGATTTGTTGCGTGGAACGATAATTCTTTTTGAGGGTAATTATTTTTGTGCGCGGGAAACGCTCTTTGAAATCAAGGATGTTTGAAAGCGACGCGCCCCGAAATTTATAAATCGCCTGGTCGTCGTCCCCGACCACCATCACATTTCCCTCCTCCCCTGCAATAAGCATCATGAGTTCATTTTGAGAAACATTTGTGTCTTGAAACTCATCCACAACTAAGTGTCGATATGTCCCCCGCACGCGTGCTAAAAGGTCGGGTCTTGAGTGCAGCAAATAATAGGGCTTTGCGACAAGGTCGGCGAAATCAATAAATCCCTCCTGGGCGAGAAGGTCTTGATAGAACGCATACGCGCGGGTGATTTCTTTATGGCGTTGGCGATACAGGCGCTCTGCTTTTGACGTATGGGGTAATTTTTCTGCCCATTTTTCATAGTCTTGGGGTGTGACAAGCTCGTCTTTGCATCGTCCGATCAGCCGCACCAACGCGCTTGCGTATTTCGTGGGGTTGCCAAGCGGGAGGAGGCTCTTTAGATTAATCTCAAATAAGTGCGTGCGCAAAAGATTTGTTATTTCGACCTCGTTTAGGATTCGAAAATTAGGGGGCAAGCCTGCCTCGAGCGCATACTTTCGTAAGAGCTGTTCTCCAAAGCGGTGAAATGTCCCGATCAGCGTTTGGGTGTAGCCGTAGGGCAATAACCGGTCGACGCGTTCCTGCATTTCATTTGCAGCTTTGTCCGTAAACGTGAGGGCGGCAATCTGTTCGGGATCGACTTTCTTGGCGATGATGAGCCAGGCAATTCGGCGCGTGATTACTGTTGTTTTGCCGGTTCCCGGCCCAGCTACAACCAGTAGCGGCCCGCCTTTGTGTGTGATTGCCTGCTTTTGTTCCCGATTCAAATCGTCAAGGTTGAGGGTATTTTTCATCGTTTTGACTGTACCATAGGAGCGCAGGATTCCAACCAAAGCCAGTTGAGCGCAGCGTATGGAGGTTAGATTTAAGACGCGAGGAGCGCTGCGTACCTTTAGGTACGTAAGCGACGAGCAACGCAGAAGATGACTTGCATACGCTGCGCCCGCTGCGGGAAGTTAAAAAATGGCTGATTTTCTTCGTTGCTCCTCCTCGCTGTGCCAAAGGGCACACTTTCGTCGTCGCGCCTTGAAATAATCTCATTTTTTAGCTTCTCAATCTGACTTTGGTTGGAATCATGCGCTCTTATACAAAAATCCCTCACTTTCGCGAGGGATTTTGCTCTCTGAACCAGATTGGACCGGGAAAGAGGTAAGGAGGGGTAAACCCCTTTCACCAGTCCAAACTGGTTCAGAGAAATCGTTTCTTGAAGGTGCGATTTATCCGCCTACTGACGGATCGTCATTTGAATTATGACATATCAGTATATCAAAGGATTAAGGGTTTGTCAAGCCCTGTACCATGTGGGAACACATTTCGAAATTGTTCTTTTCTTAATTGCGCGAAATAAGCATTTCGCGCAAAGAGGAGGCGTGAACTTTTCACTGCGAAAGCGCCTCCGCCAGCTGGCGGAGGCGCTGAGCCGAAAAGTTATGCGTCGACGAGTTGTTCGAGTTTCTGCTTGAGCGAGTCTTTACTCACTGCGCCAATTACGCGGTCAATTTCCTTACCGTCTTTGTAAAACACCAAAGTCGGGATACTCATTACCTGAAATTGCATCGCGGTTGTTTGGTTTTCATCCACATCGATTTTGCCAAACGTCGCCTTGCCTGAAAAATCATGCGAGAGTTCATCTACGATTGGAGAAATAATTTTGCACGGTCCACACCACAGCGCAAAAAAGTCAACAAGCGCTACGCCTTTGGATTGGCCGATTTCTTTGGGAAAGTTCGCATCTGTTAGGGTCGTCATCTTCACCTCCTTGTTATGCCGTACCGATTTCGGCGTTTACTACGCGGTATTGGGTTTTTAATTGTACCAAAGCGTAGGCGCTAAATAAAGCCCCACTGTAGAGAAGGTCGCTCATAAGAGTTGCTCCAAAGAAAGGAATCCCCATTACGTAACTGGTAATGAGTCCGTTCGCGGTCAGGGGGTACATATGAGTTGGGAGCCAAAAACCCTCAGCCCAAACACCAAAGTTTGTGATCAGAAAGAATACTGCTGATGTGAGCAGTGATCCGCCCAAGACATTCGGCACTGTTACAGATGTCCGGAAGCTGCGGCCAATGAAGTATGCAATCGCAAAGGCGACATATACATGCCACATACCGGAGTGGAATCCAAGAAAAATATCAGAAACAAGCATCGCCCCAAACGCAATCGCAAGACCCCACCACCGCCCTAAGCGTGCGCCGCCAAACAGTGCGATCGCCCCAATCGGGGCAAAGTTTGCCGGATGTGGCAGCAGGCGCGCTACTGCTGCGATAAAGATTAAACCCGCAGCAAGCGGCCAGTAATTCATTCTTTTGTTTCTGTTACGCATTATCGTTAGAATTCTTCCCATTTCCATTCACTCGTATCCCCTGCCACAATTGATTGGGCACTGGCACCGATATTGGAATACTGTCCGTTAAAATAGAAGGCCCAGTAGTGATGGTCGTCAAAGCAGAGGTCGCCGATGCAATCAACAAATTCGCCGAACCAATACTGAGTCGTTCGTACTTGGAAACCATTCTGCTCACCTACCCGGTGCAACACCGAAAGCGCCGTATCCCCTGCTCGTACTTCGGGCGTGAATGTTCCCAAGTGCTGGATTTTGATCGTAACAGTCGGGATTGGCGTGGGTGAGGGTGAAGGTCCGCCAGCTGGCGGAGCTGGTGGTGTCCAGTTCGGTTGAGTGGTGGCCTCTTGGTCCGCGCCTCCAACGGCGATCACCTGTGCGGGGCCAGTGGGTTTCGATTGTTCAGCCGGATTTTCCGCCGCTTGTGCCACATTTTTTTGAACTTGCTTCGGCTTACTATTGGCTATTGGCCCGTCTCGCCGAGGCTTGCCGAGGTCGGACTGTTTACTATTGGCTGTTTCCTCCGGCCCGGTACTTGCTGCCGTTTCGGTAATGACGCCTTTTGCATTAAGCTGGCCTTCAAGCTCGCGTACGCGCGTTGCAAGCTGTTCGTTGTTCTTTCCACGCATATACCCAACAGCGCCTATGATAAGGCTTACTACTACAACACCGATCATAAAGAAGAATAGTCGTCGATAGATTGAATTGTTATTCATATAATCCTTTCGTATTCGTAATCAAAAAAATTCCTCACGGAGGAATTTTGCAGATTCGTCCGCGCCTTTCGACCGAAGGCTCGTAACAAGAAATGGTGTTGGGTTAGTTTTCTGGCTTCTCACATTAATGCGAGTTACAGTTGCGGGACAGCGGCCGAATTACACGGCACTTGCCTTAACACAACACGAAGCTAGTTTGTAAAGCTTTATCACCATCACATACAAAAAATGCGCTGTCAAATTAGAGCCAGTTTTCTAGAAATCAATCCCCTGTTTCGCCAGAACGCCTTTATCGTAGGGGTGTTTGATCTTACGCATTTCGGTTACTAAGTCCGCTGCCTCTTCTATTTTAGGCGTGAGTTTATGCCCGGTAATCACAAGGTCGAGTAGTGGCGGTTTGGCGCTAATCAGCTCGAGTACCTGTTCTTCAGTGACGAGCTCCCCCGCGAGCGCGGATAGCAACTCATCCAGCACTACTACATTGGCCTCGGGGTTTTTTACAAGCGCGAGCGCTTTGTCATACGTTTCTTTGACCGCCCGCAGATGGTCGCGAAGCGGTTTTTTGTCGCCCATGATTTTGACCCAGCCATCGCCCCAGCGCGAAATCTCCACCGTGGGCAAATACTTTTGAATCGCGCGGTACTCCCCTGTTTCCCACTGTTTCATAAACTGTAAAATCTTTACTTTTTTTTGATATCCTGCCGCCCGCAACACAAGCCCCAATGCCGCGGTGGTTTTACCCTTCCCATTGCCGGTGTAGATAATAACAAGACCTTTGTCTGACGTTTTCATAAAGCCACCATGGTTATGCGAGTTTCAGGACTTTTTTAATCCGGAGTATGTCTTTTTGTTGTTCGTCGATCTGTTTTTGGATTCTTTGAATCGCCTGGTTCGTGAATATTCGTTCTTGATCGAGTCGTTGCAGGATTACTAACATCTTGTCCATGCCGGTCATTATTTGATCTTTGAATTCGTGGAACTCTGCCTTTGTGAGCATCTCTTGGAACCGGTGATCATGTTCGATAAGCTTACTTGTTATCCGGTCAAACCGCTTGTCATGATCATCAAATCGTTTATCGTGCTCTAAAAGTTTTTTTACAATCAATTTTTCGTCCATGATTCGATCTTACTCCGCCGGCTAGTAGCTGTATACTGCGTGTATGGATGATACTAAACTATCTCAACGTGTCTGTATCGCCTGCCGAGGCGATGTACCGCCGCTTACGGGTGAAAAACTCAAGTGGTGGGTGGATAAGCTCAACGGTGAAACCCAAGAGTGGCGTGTTATTGACGGCCATCACCTAAAGAAAGAGTATACGTTCCCCGATTTCAAATCTGCGCTCGAATTTGTAAATAAGATCGGTGCGCTCGCTGAGGAACAAGGCCATCACCCGGACATCGAACTCTCGTGGGGTCGCGTAGCTGTGAAGCTTTTCACTCACAAAATTAATGGCCTCTTTGACAGCGACTTTATTTTAGCTGCACATATTGACCAATTGCACTCCTACTAATTGACCCAATTCGCCTATTGTACAAAGACTTCGTTAATGGCTTTGTTGAGTTGTGCCGTTCGTTTTTGATGCAGAGCGTGCAAGAATGGTAAACGATCAGTATCTTTGTCTGTTTCAGCTTCGTCAAGCTCGATTGCGCTTTCATTGTAATCGAGCAACGTTAAGGTAAGACGATGTTGTCCGTAATGCTCGGCTGTTGCAAAAAGGTCCTCTTCGCCGATTAACGCCCGATTCAGTGCCCGGGTGGCATCATCGGTGAGGGGTGCGTTCGTACGGCGCTCATCAAGGTTCCCGCCCTCTTCAACGGTAAGTTTGACATTGCCTTCAGGCGCAGATGGTCCATGTTCGCTCATTACGATTCCTTCCTTTTACTATTGATTGGCTTACGAGCATCCGCTCGTACTCCCGCAATTCATGCATTTGTAGCAGGTGCCATTGCGCACCATAATCGCGCCACAGTCAGCGCAGCCGGGCGCATCCGCATCATTGTTGAAGCTAAAACTGAGCGCTTGTTTTTGCGCACTGTCATCACTCTGGGTGGAAAGCAGGCCTTGTTGGACGCTCGTCACAGGAGTCTCATCGTCGGTGTCTGCTTGTAGTAGTTTACTGGCCGGTGGATCAAATGTTGGGACTCGTTCCGCTTCGATCTTGTCAGTGAGGGTCTTTGCCACACGTGTTTGTTCTTCGGTGAAGTTCACCCCTACTTGGCGTTGGTCTTCGACGCTCATGAACCGCCATGCCATCCAGCGGAAAATGTAGTCAATAATTGATTTGGCAATTCTAATTTGGGGGTGGTTTGTGAAACCAGCTGGCTCAAAGCGCATGTGCGCAAACTTATTAATAAAGGTGCGCAGCGGTACGCCATATTGCAGGGCAATCGAAACTGCTGTGGCGAAGGCATCCATCATTCCGGAGATCGTACTCCCCTCTTTGCTCATCGTAATGAACAACTCTCCGGGTACGCCGTCTTCAAACAAGCCGACGGTCAAGTAGCCCTTGTGGCCGGCAATATTGAACTTGTGTGTAACCGCGTTCCGCTCATCGGGCATTTTGTGACGCAGTGGGCGGTAGACAATTTTCGCCTTCTCTTCGGTTTCATCGGCTTTATCTTTCGTGATGTTGAGGGGTTGGGAATGTTTGGAGCCATCGCGGTAGATTGCGATTGCCTTGATGCCGAGCTTCCAACCTTGCTTGTAGATCTCCGCAACTTCCTCGACCGTTGCATCTGAGGGCATGTTAACGGTTTTAGAAATCGCGCCTGAAACAAAGGGCTGGGCCGCAGCCATCATCTTAACGTGCCCTATCGGGGCGATAAAGCGGGTGCCGTATTTCCCACATTTGTTGGCGCAGTCAAAAACCGGCAGATGTTCGGCCTTAAGGTGCGGTGCGCCCTCCACAGTTCCCCTGCCGCAGACGATGTCGGAGGCCTCCGTGATTTGATCTTTAGTAAATCCAAGCGCGCGCAAGAGCGAAAAATCAGCCTGTTTTAATTGTTCGCCAAGCCCGAGACGATCAAGTGTTTCCTGCCCCACAACCCACCCCGCGAACGCTTGTTCTAGCTCAAAGGTGGAATGGAGGGCATCTTCGATGGCGCTTAAGTCTTCTTGAATCAATCCTTTTGCCAGGAGAGTTTGGGTGTTGATGTGTGGCGCACCTTCTAAGCTCATGCTGCCAGTCGCATAGCGCACGATTTCTACTACCTGGCCTTCGCTGTAGCCAAGGCGGTGCAGCGCCTCTGGGACAGACTGATTCACGATTTTGAAGAATCCGCCCCCTGCCAACTTTTTAAGTTTCACAAGTGCAAAATCGGGTTCGATTCCGGTTGTATCGCAGTCCATCAACAGGCCAATCGTGCCCGTGGGGGCGATTACGGTTGCTTGGGCATTGCGGTAGCCGTATTGCTCCCCGGCTTTGACTGCCTCGTCCCAGGCCAGCTGCGCCGCATTGAGCATGTCAGAGGGGGTGTGATCGGGATTCAAGGCATAGGAAGCTGCGCGATGCTTGCGCATTACGCGCAAAAACGGTTTCTGGTTTTTGCCATAGCCCGAGAAGGGTCCGATTCGCGCCGCGATCTCTGCTGAAGTTTGGTACGCCTTGCCTGTCAAAATGGCGGTCAAGGCGCCTGCGACCCCGCGCCCTTTATCGCTGTCGTAAGGGATCCCCATCAGCATCAACAATGTCCCCAAGTTAGCGTACCCAAGCCCTAATGGGCGGTAATCG
>JAGVHQ010000007.1 GCA_020056565.1 Candidatus Berkelbacteria bacterium | reverse complement strand
GTTGGTATAAAAGAGTAACAATGATCGCATTAATCGCAACGCTTTTCCCACTCCCGGTCGCACCGGCGATCAGCAGATGGGGCATTTTATCAAGGTCGGCAATAAACGGGGTACCCGCGACATCCCGGCCAATCCCAAGGGTCAACTTTCCGGAAGGTTGCTTGAATTCTTTGGATTCTAATACTTCGCGCAACGTGACGGTTGCGACAGTTTTATTTGGGACTTCAATCCCGACAGCTGCTTTTCCGGGAATCGGGGCTTCGATCCGCAGCGGATGTGCGGCCAGCGAAAGCGAAAGGTCGTTGACCCGCGCCGTGATTTGATTCAGGCGTACACCCTCGTCGGGTTTGAGTGTGTACTGGGCAACAGTCGGGCCGATGTTCACATCACCCATTGCCACGGTAATCCCAAAATCCTTGAGGGTCTTGGCAATAATCTCAACATTGCGTGCGACGTTGCCGGCATTTGGTTTAGAACTCGAAAGCTCCAGCAGATCTAAGGCGGGGAAATTCCAATCTGGATTTGCACTTACCGTTGTAGATGGGAGTGTTGCAGGGCCCGAGGGTCGCTTGTGGCCCAGCGCTCCTCCAATAGTTTCAAATACCATTGCCTTTGGTTCGCCAGCGCGACCAGAAAACGGTCGCCGCCAAAACGCAAGAGTTCCCAAAAGCGACTGGATTGAGGTGTCAAACAAGAACCCCACCGCCAACGCAATAATGAGGGTAAGCGCTATATACGCGGCAACACTCCCAATGCTACGAGAGAAAATAGAAAAAATGCCCTCTCCAATTGTGCCTCCATATGGGTTTAGCAAGGCAGGTAGGGCGCACAAAAGAATGACAACAGGGATGCTGCGCCGCGCAGTGAGCTCAAGCCGGTTCAGAAATAACCCTACCCCTAACCCAATGAGAACAACGGGTAACAAAAATCGTACTGACCCGAACAAAACCGCAAATACCTGCACAAGTAATGTACCGACTGATCCCGCAAGTTCAAACAACCCCAGCAAAAGTAGCAACCCAAGTAGAAAAGTTGCTGCAGCTGCAACTTCCCGAAGCATGTCGGGGTTCGCAGCTAGTTGTGAAGATATTTTTTTCTTGCGTGCCATAATCTCTTTCTTCAGTATACCTATCTTATTGGGACACTACGGCAGCCACAATCACACCCGGGAGGCGGACTGTGGAACGTAACTGGTTCTCCCCTAGCTCAGTTGAGAGTGGGGTACATTCGTTTGCTCGGCACAGCAGTAAGCTCGCCTGTGAGCTCCATTCCGGATTAATTTGATATGTCACGGTTAACCCAGCGTAAAGATCTGATTCTGTCAGAGAGATCCTCACAGCGGGAGTGGGGAGCAACGTGTATCCAACATAGGATACACGCTCAGCTAAATACGTTAGTTGAAGATCAAGGCGATTGGATGTTGTTTTGCTGTACGCAGGGATCTCTACGCGTACTGGACCCGCTTCTCGTACCTCAGAGAATGGATTGAGTTCTGGTGCAAGTGTAGAGAGGGCCTGAACGGGCGAGAGAGGAGTTAACTCATCTGGCGTAATCGAATCTGGCGTAATCGAAGCACCCAAGATTGCACCGCCAAGCGTGGGAGACTGAAAAGACCACACCGCTCCCATTAGAATGGCCATTCCAAGCATTCCGCCTGTCAGATATCTTGTTACTTTTGCAAGCGTGGCGTGCACAACCCTCCTTCTCTACCTTATCAGGGACCGCGAGCGAGGGCTATACTGCACTGGCTTGGGTTCGAATCCTGGGCTCCTAGATCTCAATTACAACCGGAATTATCATCGGGCGCCGCTGGGTTTTGATAAACAGGAATTCCCCAAGTTCATCGCGGATGTCGCTTTTTAGCAGCGCCCAGTTTGCCTGAGAAGCCCCAGTGGGCTTATGTTTTTGCACGAGCGCCTTCACTTTATTACGTGTTTCTTGAATCAAATCTTCAGCGGCGCGCATATACACGAACCCGCGAGAGATGATGTCCGGACTTGTCACAAGCGTGCCGTTGCGATGATCGATCGTCATGATCACCACGAACACACCCTCTTTAGCCATTGCTTGTCGATCACGAAGAACTATATTGCCAACGTCTCCAATTCCCAAACCATCCACAAGAACATAACTTGACGGTACCTTTTCCTCGGAAATCCGCCCTTTTTCTTTTGTGAACTCGAACACGGTACCGTCTTCACCGACGAATGTGTTTTCTTCTGGTATCCCGACTTGCTGAGCTAATCGGGCGTGATGCACAAGATGACGATACTGGCCGTGAATCGGAATAAAGTAATCTGGGCGCACCGCCGCGGTAACTAACATAAGGTCTTCGCGCTTGGCATGCCCGGAAGAGTGAATCCCGGCGGACTCTCCCCCGTAGAGCACTTCTCCGCCTTGACGAAACAGGTTGTCAATTGTCGTGTTAATCGCTTCTTCATTCCCCGGAATCGCCGAGGAAGACATTACGACCGTGTCACCCTTTTTAATCTTTATTTGGCGGTGCTCGCCGTTTGCCATCCGCGCTAAAGCGGAAAACTCTTCGCCCTGGCTTCCGGTACATAAAATGGCGACTTCTTCGTCTTTGTAATTAGCGATCCGGCGAATATCGGCGAATAACCCTTCCGGCACCCGTAGATATCCAAGTTTCATCGTGATGTTAATCATTTTGTCGAGCGACCGGCCGGAGATGAATAGCTTACGCCGGTTACGGGCAGCCGCGTCAACCACGCCTTGCACGCGGTCAAGGTTTGAAGCAAATGAAGTGGTAATGATTCGCCCCCGTGCGCGGCGAAAGATAGTTGAAATTGATTCCGCGACTACTTTTTCAGAAATGCTGGCACCTTTAACTTCCGCGTTCGTTGATTCAAGCAACAGACAGCGGACGCCTTCTTTTCCTAACCCGCCCAGTTTTGCCATCAAGTCCGCTGTACCAACCGCCGGGTCAAACCGGAAGTCGGTAATGTGCAAGAAGCGCCCGACCGGAGTGTCAATCACCAGCCCGACTTCGTCCGGGATCGTGTGCGCAAACGGTATAAATCGGATCGTGAACACGCCCAGCGTTAAGACGTCCTGCGGGTTCACTAATCGTACGTCGGGCTTGATTTCATGTTCCGCACACTTAGCCTCAATTAACGATTTTGTCAGCTTGGTGGCGTACATCGGAACCGGCAGACGCGGGATAATAAACGGCACAGACCCGATGTGATCTTCGTGCCCATGCGTAAACACGAACCCACGGATCTTTTCTTTTTTGTCTAGAAGGTAGCTGATGTCAGGGATAATGTAGTCAATTCCTAACATGGCAGAAGTCGGAAACATGATTCCGGCATCGATCAAGATGATGTCGTCCTCGTATTCATAGATCATCATGTTCTTCCCGATCTCGCCCAAACCACCCAAGGGAATTACGCGTAAAGTACCTTTGCGTTCCTGGGGAACACGGGCACTTTGGAGAGCAGGAATGTAGCCATTAAAAACACGCGTACCGCGGACTGCTTCGCGGGAGGGACGCTCTCTGTGATAGCGTTCGCGCGCTTTACGGGGGCTATTGGGACTGGTTCGAACT
Organism: Candidatus Berkelbacteria bacterium; assembly: GCA_020056565.1. GTDB lineage: Bacteria > Patescibacteriota > UBA1384 > JAGVHQ01 > JAGVHQ01 > JAGVHQ01. The sequence goes on along the minus strand of JAGVHQ010000007.1, from coordinate 3,590 downwards.
GAGGGACTTTGTCGTGGGTGAGAACGCCCGGGCACAAGCGCAGGAGCACTTGCCGGGGCTGAAATTGCGGTCATGAAACGATCTCCTTTCTAATATATGAGAGCTGACAATAATGCACTTTTGTGCTTTCAATTTCAATACGTATCACTATCGTTTGGCATCCTCCCGTGCCCTTTGGAGTGTAGGATTCGAACTAAAGTTAGTTGAGCGGAGCGAATTTAGGTTTATATTCAAGGCGCGAGGAGCGCGGCGTACCTTTAGGTACGTAAGCGACGAGCAACGCAGAAGATGACCGAAATTCGCCCGCCCGCAGCGGGAAGTTAAAAAATGGCTCATTTCTTCGTTGCTTCTCCTTAATGTGCCAAAGGGCACACTTTCGTCGGCGCGCCTTGAAATCATCTTATTTTTTAACTTCTCAATCTGACTTTGGTTCAAATCCTACACTCCTAAAGTTCTACGAAGAGTACGAATAAAAATCGAGTATCTTTACTTTACTAATCTCGTCCCCTTTTGTCAAGCGTCTTACTCCCCGCCCCGCGGTTTTTGTTGCACGAAATGTAGCATTTCGGGCAGAGAGGAGCAATAAACTTTTGCCGTGAAAGCGCCGACGAGGCGCCGAACCCTAAAGTTTAGTTGCGACGAGGGGGACGAGGCGAGAATCCCTTAGGCTCGGATGGGGCTTCGTCAACGCGCATTGTGAGCGAAATCCGCCCGCGGGCTTCATCAACGTCTTGCACCCTCACTTGTACTTTTTCCCCAACGCGAAGCGCGTCGGAAACTTTATTAATCCGCTCGGCGGAAATTTGGGAAATGTGTACCATTCCATCTTTGTTCGGAGTCAACTGAATAATCGCACCAATTTCTTTGCCGCTTAACCGATCGGTTTGAATTGCGGCAACTGTACCGGTATATATTTGGCCCACTTCAATCCCCGCGGTAATCGAACGAATCTCGTTGATAGCCGCGTCCGCTGCCTTGGCGTCTGCAGACGAAACCATTACTGTCCCATCCGGCTCGATGTCAATCGCCAGCACTTCTTTACCGCCATGTGCGTCAATAATACCGTTAATCACTTTCCCCCCGGGCCCGATCAACTCACCGATTTTCTTCGGATCAATCTTGACTGTATAGATTCGAGGAGCGTAGTGGGAAAGCTCAGGACGCGGCTTTTCAAGTATGCCCATGAAGAACTCAAGGATTTTACCCCGAGCAGCGCGAGCGCGCTCAAAGGCCGCTTCAATTACCGAAAGACTAATCCCTCGTACCTTCATATCAAGTTGAACCGCGGTAATGCCCGTCTTGGTGCCAGCAACCTTAAAGTCCATATCCCCGGCAAAGTCCTCAATCCCTTGAATGTCAGTCAGGAGTTTATAGTCGTTTTCAACCCCTTCTACCGCGTATGGATCCTTGCTGATAAGGCCAATTGCAATACCGGCAACTGGGGCGCTGATCGGTACGCCTGCATCCATCAATGCCAATGTTGACCCACATGTTGCCGCCATCGAGCTTGATCCGTTAGAGGAAAGCACCTCGGTAACAAGTCGGATTGTGTATGGGAACTGGTCAGCGGGTGGTAAAACAGGCAGTATTGCTCGTTCAGCCAAGGCCCCGTGACCAATTTCTCGGCGGGAGGCGCCCCGAACCGGCTTTACCTCACCCACAGAGAAAGGCGGAAAGTTGTAATGGTGCATATAGCGCTTCGTACCCTCTTCTTCCATTGTGTCGATAAACTGCTTGTCTCCGGGAGAACCGAGTGTGGCAATTGTTAACGCTTGTGTTTGCCCACGGCTGAAAAGCCCAGAGCCATGCGTACGTGGCAGGACCCCCACCTCGGCTGAGAGTGGGCGGATCTCGTCTAACGCGCGGGCGTCCGGTCGAAACCCGTCGGAGAGGATCGCGCCTCGAACTTCCTTTTCCAGAATCGTATTAAAAGCCGCTTTCAGATCAATCTGTTTGTAGTTACCTTCAAAGTTCGTCAAAACCTCGGTCTCAAAAGTGCTAATCATCTCTTGACGGCGGAGTTTGTCTGCCTCACGAGCAACCGGGCCAAGTTTTTCACCAAGGTATTTTTTGACTTCCAGATGGAGCGTTTCGTCGAAGCTTATCTGCATTGGCTCTGGGGAATCTTTCGCGAGCGTCTTTTGCGCTTCGATAACGGACTTGAATTCCTTTTGAGCTGCTTCAATTGCCGCCAAAAACTCTTTTTCCGAAACTTCGTGTGCGCCGGCTTCGAGCATCAGTACTTTATCCGCTGTCCCTGCAACAACTAGGTCCAGGGTGGCTTCTTTCATTTGCGCTGCGTTGGGGTTCGTGACAATTTTTCCATCGCAGATTCCCACCCGTGCGGCCGCAATCGGCCCACTAAACGGCGCGTGCGAAAGCGCCAACGCAGCGGAGGCGGCAATAATGGAAATAACGTCGGGGTTGTGATCCTCATCATACGAAAGCACCGTCACAATTACCTGCACGTCGTGGCGGAAATCCTTGGGGAACATCGGCCGGATCGGACGATCTATGAGGCGCGCGGTAAGGACCGCGTTTTCACTCGGGCGACCTTCACGTTTGATAAAACGTGAGCCGGAGATTTTCCCCGCGGCGTATAAACGCTCCTCGTAATCAACGAGTAAAGGGAAGAAATCAACGCCTTCACGAGGAACATCCCCAACAACCGCCGTTGCCAGGACGACTGTATCACCATATGTCACAGTTACTGAACCAGTCGCAAGCGTTGCAAGACGGCCGGTTTCAAAACGCAGCTCCCCTGCGCCAAATGGCACGTTCAAAACGTGCACGGGGTTTTCTGATGTTTTTTTAGTCACGCGATTCCTTTCTCGAGGAGGCGTGTAAGGTGAGGGCTGATCCTATCCCTTTAAGAGAGGATCACTCCCCACATTACTCGCCCCACTCGCTCTATTTGCGAAGGCCGAGGTCCTTCACCAGCTTCTCATAGCGCTCGAGTTTTTCCTTCTTAAGGTAATTGAGCAGACGGCGGCGCTTCCCAACCATCATTAAAAGCCCGCGGCGTGAATCAGAATCCTTTGCGTGTGATCGCAGGTGCCCTACGAGCTCGTTAATGCGGTTCGTTAAAAGTGCTACCTGCACTTCGCTTGAGCCAGTATCTTCTTTATGAATGCGGTATTTGCGCACTAAATCGGCGCGTTTTGGGGTTGATGGTTTTGGCATAATGTCTTGTTTATCTTACCCGTGATTGGGATTTCTTACAAGCCTTCTGTTACCTCAGTGGTCTCAGTAGTTTTCTCTCTGAGGTACTCGCGGATACGAGGAATAATTTGGCTTTGGTGCGACGCTAAAGTACCATCCTCAATTGAAAAAGCTGCCGCGTGTTCGTGTCCACCCCCTCCAAATAATCGGGCGATTTCTGCCACGTTTACGGTTTTCTCAATCGAGCGCAGACTCCCATGTAATCCGGCTGCGCGTTCGGTGAGAAGCAAAGCGAACTCCTGCCCCGGGGCGCTCTTTAATAGTTCGTCGATTACGCCCGAGGATTCAGACTCCTGCGCCCCAGCATCCGTATAATCTGAAGCTGTGAGCGTTGACCACACGAACCGTTCTGGCTCCTCGTGAATCGC
>JAGVHQ010000012.1 GCA_020056565.1 Candidatus Berkelbacteria bacterium | reverse complement strand
TCCCTCGGTCCTCGCTCTCGCGGTTCCCGATAGGGGCAATTAGTATATCGGGACACCATGGCCGCTCGGCTGCGGATGACCCTCGATGGTGAAGTTCTGGCTTAAGGAAAATAAAAGTATTACAGTTCGAGCTTCTGCAAAGCAATTCCCTTCGCTTGCTTTTGCCTTTTTCCTTTTACCTACTTAATTTGCTACAGTATCAGAGTAGGAGGGCACAGCCATGAGTGCTCCGGTGAGAGATGTAGCAGAAATAGAAATTGACTCTGCCCTGCGTCCACAACGCTTTACTGAATATGTCGGGCAAGAGCACATCAAAACAAATCTCCGTGTGGCAATTGCGGCCGCTAAAACGCGTACAGAAACACTTGAACACGTGTTGCTCTCCGGCCCCCCGGGACTCGGGAAAACAACCCTGGCACTTCTGATGGCGCGCGAAATGGGAGTCCCCTTGCGCATTAGTTCTGGTCCGGCGCTCACTCGCACCGGCGACTTGGCTGCCCTGCTTTCCACTTTAGAAAGCGGGGATTTATTATTTATTGATGAGATTCACCGTTTACCCCGCACGGTCGAAGAAATGCTTTACCCTGTCATGGAAGATTTCCGTTTAGATTTAGTCGTTGGTAAGGGCCCGGGCGCGCGCTCTTTGCGGCTGGATGTTCCGCGTTTTACCTTGATCGGCGCGACAACCCGTTCCGGGTCGATCTCCTCTCCTTTGCGGGACCGTTTCGGGCACGCGCATCGTTTGGAATACTACTCTCCCGAAGAAATCGAGCAGATTATTCTGCGTTCCGCCGGTCTTTTGGGTGTTAAACTGGAAGACCAAGCTCGGATGGATCTGAGTACGCGTTCACGGGGGGTGCCGCGTGTTGCGAATCGGCTTCTAAAACGGGTTCGTGACCTGAGCCAAGTACGACGTACTCCAGTGATCGGCAGTAGCCTCGTTGAGGAAGCGCTCACCATGCTTGAGATTGATGCGGAGGGCCTGAACGCGATGGACCGTAAAATACTTAAACTGGTCGTTGAACAATTCGATGGCGGACCAGTGGGGATTAGTACAATTGCAGCGGCAATCTCGGAGGATCCGGAAACAATTGAGGGAATCTATGAACCCTTCTTGATCCAAAAAGGGCTTTTAGCGCGTACTCGCCAGGGGCGGGTTGTGACCGATCAAGGGTACGCGCATTTGAAGCAAAAGCGTAAAGGGCGGCTGGTATGATGGGGGCGCTTGCGATTTTTGGATTTTTCTTGATTCCGTATGCCGCGTATTCATTTTACGTTATTAAAAAAATGCGTGAGATGGGGAGCGCCGCGGACTTCACGCAGAAAATGGGGCGGATCTATATTGGCGTGGCACTGGTAATCACAATCGCGACCCTTATTTGGCTTTTCAGCTCGACTAGCGGCACTAGTACACCACCTCAGGAGTTTTAATGGACGAATCCGCAACACCCACAACTCCGACGCCCGAGCCGACGTTATCAGTCGGCTCTCCGACCCCTTCGGACGTCGGAGCTCCGCCAGCTGGCGGACTAGCGTCGGAACCAACCTCAAACCGAAGCATGTTGCATCCGCATCTTGAGTCGCAAGAAAAGATTTATTTTACCGTGCGGCCATACTGGTTGGCATTTGTGCCACGCGCACTCATTGTGCTCTTTCTATTGCTCTTACCGGTGGTTGTGGGAATAGTGCTGAATGTTTTCCCGTCCCCTACTGTTCCCTCAGGGTTCGGAACCCCTGAGCAGACGGGGGTAACGCCCGCTATCTTGCCGTACCTTATCGTTGGCGCCGGGATTTGGTATTTACTCGTGCTGGCTTTTTTCCATTACACCTGGATTGATTTCTATATGGATATGGCGATTATCACCGATGACCGTTTGATTGATATTAGCCAACACGGAATTTTTCACCGCGCGATCTCGGAGGTTTCCTTATTGCGTGTACAGGATGTGAATGCCACGACAAAAGGGATTTTTCAGACGATTTTTAACTTTGGACGAGTAGATGTTGAGACTGCGGGGGATATTCCCAATTTTGTACTAGATAATCGTCCCAAGCCGTTTGAGATTGCGCGGGTTGTGCAAAATGCGCACGAGCGCTTGGTGCGCCAAACAGCAGAAAGTGGGCAACGCGACGGTTTAGGGGAGATTGTGAGCCCTCCTCATCCCGAAGCTCCCAAACCTGAAACTTTGCCCCACCCCCCCGAACCACGCGCACCGAAGATTAATGAGAAACCTCAACCCCCGTGGCCCGCTCCGCCGTCTCAGCCAGCCTCGACGCTAGGCGGGCGAGGCGAGCCCGTCTCGGCCGAGGCGCAAGCCACGCTCGGACCCGCTTCGCCTGCTCAACCCGACGGACCCGTCTCGGACGAGGCGTCCGGGCCGAGGTACGGATTAACTCCGCCTCCGTCCGATCCGGCGGCGACCCGTGTTGAACAAGATACGCCCAGTTCCGACACGCCAGCATCGTCTGATAAGGAGGGGACAATTCCACCAGTGAGCCCGCTTTGAAGCAGCTAGTCGCGATTGGTGGAGGCACGGGCTTGTTCACGCTTTTAAGCGGGCTAAAAAAATATCCCGTCCACATCACCTCTGTTGTTTCGATGATGGACGATGGTGGTTCAACAGGACGCTTGCGAGACGAATTTGGGGTTTTACCACCCGGAGACATTCGGCGTTCTCTAGCCGCCCTTTCGCAAGAAACCCCACTTCTAAAAGAGCTTTTTCAGTACCGATTTGATCGAGGGAATGGGCTCAATGGGCATTCGTTCGGTAATCTTTTTTTAACGGCATTACGTGAAATCACAGGCAATGATGCTGCGGCAATTGAAGAAGCAGGCAAAATTTTGAAGATTAAGGGTCGGGTACTGCCAGTTACATTGCAAAGTGCTCACCTGGTTGCAACGCTACAAAATGGCACAATCATTCGCGGCCAAGCAAAAATTGCCTTTCCCACGCATGACCCTGAATTAAAAATCCTGAAACTTGAAGTAACTCCTGCTGCCCGGACAACACCCTCAGTGCGTGTCGCACTCGCTCAGGCACAAACGATTGTGATCGGGCCAGGTGATCTTTTTACGAGTATTCTTGCAAATCTAGTAATTGGCGGTGTCGTAGAGGCGATTCGCCGCTCGAAGGCGAAGAAGATCTACGTTGTTAATTTAATGACTAAACTGGGTGAAACCGGTAGTTTCTCTGTGAAAGACCATATCCAGTGGATTATTAAAGTTTTGGGCAAGGGGGTGTTGGATGCCGCAATTTATAACACCAAAAAACCTCCGGAACGTTTAGCGAGAGCGTACCGTAAAGAAGGAGCTGAGCTTGTTACTCTGCGTGAAGGAGAAGCTCAATGGTGTAAAGAACAGGGAGTCGTGTTGGTGGGAGCCCCGATGCTGAATCTTCCATCACTGGCGCGGCACAATAGTGCACGTCTTGCGCGCTATGTTCTCGCTGCGTAAATATTATCTGTGCTTTGGATTGGCAATTGGATGTGCCGTAGTTGGGCTGGGGATTTCATCTGTTAAGGCATCCGAAGGGACTGTTGGACTATTGATTACACCGAGTGGGGCATTAAGGGGTGAGGAATACCCCCAAGCCCTGAGCTTTGCGCTTAACGGATTCGATCCTGATACGCAATATGAGTACACGCTCCGAGTACGATCCGGTACGCACGATTACGGCAGTTTCTGGCACCCTTCAACCGGACGGTTCTCAACCAGTTATGAGAGCGCAGGGCATACGGATCTGAATGGTTCCCTTGTGGTCACAAGTTTCTTTCGGACGGGTTCAAGCGCCTTGGGCGAGGCAATGTTTCGAATTCGAGTTCGTAAAAGCGAACAAACGAGCGCCGGTCAGCCGTTTGATGTGGGGGAAGTCCGTATAATAGAAGGATTGAGTGGCACGTTAGAGGGGACACTATTTTCCGACCTCCAATGCTCCGAGCCGCTTGCGGGAACATTTGTGCGCGCGAGCGTCAATTTTGAAAATACAGATTACTATTTTACGAGCATGAGCGAAGATAATTTGGTAGGCGAAGAAAATCCACTAAACAGAGGATTCGTGCGATTGAAACTTCCGCCCTCCACGGTCACTGAATTATCCGCCTTTACGTTTGGGGCGCAACCACTCCCGAAATGTCTTGAGACAACCCCCCCGTGGCGTGTTGAAGATGGTGAAACAACTTCGTTTGACCAAGTCCTCAGTGCGCAAAAGCCCTCACTTATTTTGAGTGAATTCATGCCGAACCCGGCGCCCCCGCTGAGCGATACGTATGATGAGTGGTTCGAGCTCTATAATTTTGGGAATACCATCGCGTCTACCGCAGGGGTGTTCGTGCGAGATCAGTACGGATCGATTAGTACACGTGCCCTGCCGGTGGTAAATGTCCCACCGGGTGGATTTGTGGTGTTCAAAAAGCAAGAGGTTGCGATTTCTCAAAATAATGATAAAGAAGGACTCGAATTATTATTCGGTTCAGAGGTGATTGACCAGAGTCCATTAGCTGAAAATGTTCAAGAGGGTCGCGCCTTTGCTCGTTCAATCACACTCGAGTGGGGATGGACAACCACTCCGACTGAAGGCGCCGCAAACGTTATTACCTTACCAATCGAAACAAGCACCCCTTTATTGACGGTCGTCAGGGGAGACCTGCATGCTATCGTGCTGGTCGGGTTTGACATCATTGGCGCAAAGACATTTGTCGTGCGGGAAGAGGGTGGTGCGTATTACGAAGCGCGGGTCACGGGCACACCTCCTGATCTAAAAGAAGGCGATAAAATTGTCATTGTGCGGGGTGCCTATCACGAAACAAGCACAGGAAAAATCACGATTGATAATCCTGAATTGATTGTCAAAACCGCACAAGCCGGTCGGACTTCCCCTAAACCATTTAACATTCATGCTGCGCCCTATGAATTGTTAACTGGAGAAGGAACGGTTACCAAAGACGAACGCGGGCTCCTCTTCGAAACGATTCCTTTGCAGCGCGAATCAACATTTAGTTTGCGCGAGGGTCACCAGCTCCGCATTGAGGGTTTTTTACGGCCGTACCAAAACACACTCGTGTTTGTCCTGACAGCCGTTGAAAAAAAGAAAGATAAGATTGTGGTAGAAAACGCTCAAAAATCGAATCCGATACTTCCACTCACCTTTGCTGCTCCTCAGAGCCCTTCATCTTTATCGAGGGTCGCGGGAGTAACCGCTTCCGCTCCTCTAATATCCAACCCGCGCTCACCTCCGATTGGATTGTTCCCCTATCTTATTTTCGTTATACTATCAGGTCTAGGAGTTTATCTTGTATGGCGAAGCCGCAGCGTATAAAAAATGAGGCGGAACTTTTAGCGTGGGCGCGCGCGTGGGTGCCGAAACAGCCCTCTGGGAGCGTGATTGGGTTGCGTGGAGTTTTAGGTGCGGGCAAAACCGCATTTGTGCGTGCGTGCATGCACGCTTTAGGCGGTCGCCCGACAGACGTGTCCTCGCCAACGTATGTAGTAGTGCACTCCTATGAGCTCAACCATTCAAAATTCAAAAATATTGTTCACATAGATGGATATCGGCTTAAAGCAGGTTCGCACGTGGAGCTTGGCTTGGAACAATACGATGGGGCGCCGGAAACGCTGACGTTTGTGGAATGGCCGGAGCGTTTTATTGGACTGAAGTTCAATGCAGTTATTTCGTTCGAAATTGGAAAAGGTACTGAACGGACTCTAAGGATTCAAAATGAGCAACGACACGTTTCTGATTCTTGATTTAGCTGATCGTCCGGGAAGGATCGGGATTCTTGAAAGTGGCGATTCGATTATCTGGCACCCTCTTGCCGACGATTTACGCAGTCGTAAAATTGTCCAAGCAGTGCACGCGTTGCTTAGGGAGCGGAAAATGACACTAAAGCAAATGAGCGCGTTTGTGACCGTAACGGGTGGATCGTCGTTTACCGGCATGCGCTTGGGGGCGTCGGTTGGGAATGCCTTCGCCTGGGCTTTTGGCCGTCCGGCGGTGGGAATGAAGAATGTTTCATCGGCGCGTTTGATTCAAGCGAGGTACAAGAGTGCCAAACCCAACGCAACTATTGAGATTACCTATCCGTCCCATCCAATCCTCAAGACAAACCCTAGATAACTTGCGCGCTTCAAGTTAAACTCAGTAAGGAAGCGATTTTCATAATGGACGAGAAAGAAAAAGAATTCGAAAACACCCCACTTGCTCTCCCGCCCGCCCGCCATCGGGGAAAGGTGCGTTTAGGGATTATCGGGCTGGTTGTGCTCGGATTCTTTGCTTTGATTGCATTTAAGGGTTATAGCATCGCCTCTCGGATCATTCAGAACGGCAGTGACCTGCGCGCCCCGTTTTTAACCGGCAATGTTGACGCGCAAACGCTGCGAGGGGAAGGCGATGGGCGAATTAATATTCTACTAGTCGGGATTGGGGGCGCCGGCCACCCCGGAGGACAATTGGCGGATACGATTATGGTCGCCTCAATTGATCCCGTGAACAAAACCCTGGCGCTACTATCGTTGCCACGTGATTTATACGTTGAAATTCCAGGTAACGGTTGGGCGAAGATCAATGCCGCGCATGCTTATGGGCAAGAGAAGAACGGCGCCGGGCCCGAGCTTTTGAAACGGACTGTTTCTCAAGTTCTTGATTTACCGATTCACTATTTCATTCGCCTTGATTTTTCCGGATTCGTAAAGATTGTGGATACGCTCGGCGGTGTGAGCGTAACGCTTGATAAGCCGATTGATGACCCTTTGTACCCCGATAAAAAGCTCGAGGGTTATGATCCGTTTTATCTTCCGGCTGGTACTCATCTTCTTAACGGCGAAAAAGCGCTCAAAGTCGCGCGTTCTCGGCAGACCTCATCGGATTTCGCGCGCGCCGCTCGACAGCAAGTGCTCCTCACTGCGATGCGCGACAAGGCCTTCTCACTAAAAGTTCTGGCGAATCCTAAAAAAATGATTGACCTTATGGAAATTCTCGGAGACCACATTCGGACTGATTTACGCCTGAGTGAAATTAATCGCTTAGTTGACCTGGCAAACAATTTTGGCACCTCGAGCGTAATCACGCACGTGTTTGATACGTCTGAGGGGGGGCCGCTTACTTCAACCGTGACCGAGTCGGGTGGGTATATCATCCTCCCGCGCTTGGGGCAGGGTAAATACGCTGAACTGCAACGCATGGCGCATGAGATTTTCACCGATCCGTATCTCGCCCGCGAAAAGGCCACGATTGAGGTCTTAAACGGTAGCAAGACAAACGGCGCGGCCGTGGACTTAGGCGATTATCTCAAAAGTTATGGATACAATGTTATCGGCATACGCCGGGCTGAGGAACAGGTAGCCAAGACCACGATTATTGATTATTCCGCGGGGAAAAAATCAATTACGCTTAAATTTTTGACGAAGCGCTTGCGGGCTAGTGTGATTGCGGGCAAAAGTGCCGAGCGTACCGCTGACTTCATAATTATCGTAGGTGACGACTACATCCCTGGTTTGCTGAGTGAGCAAGATACTGGGCAGAATAGTAACCTCGCGCAATGAGTCGCACACTGCGCATCTATACACTCTATGCTTTGACTAGTATCTTGCTGATCGTCCTTTTCTTCTTGATCACTGAGATCCGCTCGCTTAAGATTCTTGCTCTTGGTATGCTCGCTCTCGCCTGGGGGATTCGTCCGGTCACCACAGAGCCCTTACCGATGGTGTTGACGGTTTTCGCGACGCTTGGCTTTCTTTACGGCATGTTTGCCGTGGCCATTCCCCCAACAATTCTGCTCGCATTACTCGGTGTTGTTGCGGCGGCGGTTACAAGCGCTGCTCTGCTGGAGATGAATATGTATTCCAGCGCCCGTGCCGCCGCCGCAACGTTGCTGGTAGTAGAAGGCGCGCAAATCGTTTCACTTTGGACACTAGACCCGATAAGTCGTTCAATCCTTGTTGCCGTCCCGTTGGCGTTATTTTTGCGTATTCATCCGTTCGAACCGGAAGTTGAGCGCCACCCAGCTCACTTTGCGCTTGATCTTGTGATGGCTTTCGCTGTCCTCGCTGCCATTTCGTTCCTGGGTAACTGGAGTGTAATTTGAACCGGGTTCAAGCAATCCTACGTACTTTAGCTCGACTATTAAAAAACAGTTCACCATTGCGTTGGCCTTGGAAAAATCCGTTATTTGCCGGTACGGCTTTTGTTTTACTGGTATATATCATTGGTGGGGTTTGGTACGGTTTCTCATTATATAAAGCGAAACGCACTGAGGGTCCGGTTGTGTGGATGGCACGCATCTATCCCCTCCCAATCGCCCGAGTTTCTCAGAGTTTTATCTTTCCAAGTGGTTTTTTCACACTGGTAGCTTCTGGTCAAAAATATCGTCAAGTCGATCAAAATGCCGTACCGGATGATGCTTTACTTCGCACCCAGATTCTTGCCACGCTTGTGAATGAAAAGATTATGTTCAACGAGGCCCGAGCGCGCGACGTGCTTGTCTCGCCCGAAGAGGCACGGGAGTTTTATAATCAGCTCGCTGAAGATAACGGCGGCAAGGACGCGTTTGCGGAAGTGTTACGCAAGTTATATGGCTTAACCGAAGAGCAGTTTATCTTGTTACGTGTCCGTGCGGCCGTCCAGCAGAAGAAATTAGAAGAATCGGCATTTACTCGGCTTAAAGTACGAGTAATTGTGCATACCAACGAAGGCCATTTGAAGAATTTAATCGGAGAGCTCAATGCAGGCAAGGATTTTGGGGAATTGGCACGGACAATTTCCCAAGATCAAAAAACACGGGAAAATGGTGGTGATTTAGGGTTTATAGACCGCCTTACAATTGCGCAAAGTTATGGCGATGAAGTTGAAGGCGCTTTGTTTGCAGGTAAGAGCGGGGATGTAGTGGGGCCGGTAAAAACAAAGGACGGTTCGTTTGTGTTGTTTCGGATCGAAGAGGTAAGTGGCTCAATCAACGCTCGTTTTGAAAATTGGCTTACCGAAGAACAGGTCAAAAAACACATTTGGCGATTGTACTAGGACGTTGAGTCGCGACGCGCTTACTGATAGGATAACTCTGATGGGCACGTAGCTTAGCCCGGTTTAAAGCGCCTCCCTGTCACGGAGGAGATCACCGGTTCGAATCCGGCCGTGCCCGCCAGCTCGTCGGAACGGAAGTTTTTAGCTTATCCCGCTAAAGCGGGATTACGCAGTAAAACTTCGTTCCTCCTCTTTGCGACAAATGCAAGCATTTGTCGCAAGAAGACAAAAGTTTGTGCCGACGCGCGGGATTCGTATAGTGGTAGTACGCGACCTTCCCAAGGTTGAAGTACGGGTCCGATTCCCGTATCCCGCTCCAGGGAGTGAGGGCGAAGCAGGACACATTTGTGGTTCGTTGCGTGCCAACAAAAGATTTGTGGGTTCGCAATGGGGCATCAACGTAAGTTGATTTTTTCGAGTATTACATTTGTACTTGCTGCATTGTTGGGGTTGACGGTTGTGGTAGCTTTAAAAGACCAAGTTCGACTTGGTACATGTACATTTACACTTGAAAGGCCCCGCACAACGCAAGAATATGCGAAGGGGCTTGGTGAGCGGGATACGATCGCCCCCGACCATGGAATGTGGTTCGTATTTGATCCACCCGAGCAACCGACTTTTTGGATGAAAGGAATGCGCTTTCCGATTGATATCATTTGGATTGCCGACAAAAAAGTCGTTGGACTTAATGAAAATATTCCTGTAGACGATGGTGTATCGCTCTATACCCCCGCTGAACCAGTAGACGCGGCGCTGGAAATTGCCGCCGGCCGCAGCAGTCAATGTAATATGAAACAAGGAGCGCCGATTCTATAACGTGCCGATGTAGCTCAGCGGTAGAGCAGCACTTTCGTAAAGTGAAGGTCGGCGGTTCAAATCCGCCCATCGGCTCCACTCGTCAGCACAACAAAACAGGGCATCTGCTGTGAGTAAGGTAAAATAAATACATGGCATCATTTCTTCGTTACATTCGACAGGCAGATTTATTGCTTTTGGCGGCCTCAATTGTTGCCAATCTAGGGGTTTGGCTATGGTGGCGTTCTAGTTTTGACCTTGATGTACGCTACGGTGTAAATGCCTCTATCTTGCTGGCGGTTAACACGGTTGTTGTCTTGGCAATCCGCTCACGCTGGTATTTGGCCGCGTTGGCGTTTGCGGGGGTAACCTTTTTCTGGAGTGTGGCAACACTCATCCTCTTTTACCACGTGGTACGAGGGATTTAATGCGTCGTAGCTTTGCGTTTAGACTATTAGAAATCGTCCCCGGGGCTACGCTCTGGGCATTTTTTATTACTGCCATTATTCTTTCTATTTTTTACCCCTTCGCGTTCGCACTCTACATCTTACTTTTTGACCTTTATTGGATTATTAAAGTTTTTGTGATGGGAGCGCATATGATTTGGGGGTATCGCTTGCTCAACTGGACTCGCCGGCAAAATTGGCGCGCACGGCTGGAAAAGATTGAGCCGGGCGAGGGAATAATTGATTGGCGCGAAATCTATCACGTTGTAATTCTTACGACTTATCAAGAACCGCTCGAGATTCTACGCCCGTCTGTCGCAGCGGCCGCTCAGGCAGACTACCCCCGAGCGAAAAAAATATTCGTCCTTGCCACGGAAGAACGCGACAAAGAGGATGCTCGTCAAAATGCTGTTGCGCTTAGAAAAGAATTCGCACATCACTTTGAGCACTTTCTTGTAACCGAACATCCCGATGGGATAGAGGGGGAGCTGAAGGCAAAGGGCGCGAATGCAACATGGGCTGCGCGAGAGTTAAAGGTGCTGCTTGAGCGCGAGAAAATCCCACTCAATCGCACGCTGGTTACCACAGCCGACGCTGACACGCGGCTTGATCGGCAGTATTTTACGGTTTTGAGCTACGTATTTGCCACTGACCACAATCGTGAACGTCACTCCTACCAGCCGATCGCGCTTTATTCCAATAACATCTGGGATGTTCCGGCTGTTTCGCGCCTTTCTGCATTGGGCGCGTCGTTCTGGCAGATAATCGAGGGTACGCGCCCGTGGCGTTTAATTACCTTTTCTACGCACGCGATGACAATGCAAATGCTTGTTGATATTGATTATTGGGCAGTGGACATCGTCAACGAAGATTCCCGTCAATTTTATCGCGCCTTTTTCCACTTTGATGGCGACCATAGCGTCGTACCGGTGTTTATTCCGGTGTATATGGACGCAGTCCTTGCGCCTCATTACGGCCAAACGCTTAAGAATCAATATTTGCAGAAACGACGCTGGGCGTATGGGATCGAGCATTTCCCCTATGTGGTGCTTGAGTCGATCCGCAACAAGCGCATCCCCTTTATTAACCGCATTACGATTCCGTTTCGAATATTTGAGGGAAATTTTTCGTGGGCGAGCTCGAGCGTGATTCTTTTATTTTTAGGATGGTTTCCATTTTTGTTCGGGGGCGCGTACCGTGAGACCGTCCTCGCTTCCAATATCCCGCTTCTCTCGCAGCGCCTTTTGGCATTCACGTGGATTAGTTTGACGGTTACGATTGTCATTTCGTCACGGTTGATTCCCGAACGCCCGCGCCATTATCGTAAGTCGAAATGGATTGAAATGATCTTACAGTGGACACTGACTCCCGTGACGGCCGTCATTTTCGGTTCGATTCCCGCGATTGACGCCCAGACTCGATTGATGCTCGGGCGTTATATGGGTTTTTGGGTGACGCCGAAAGTTTCGGCTAAGAGTAAATAATGGCGGAACGCCTTATTGCTGAGCACGGTAGGAAGATGGCAAAGTTTGCGATCGTGGGTGCGCTTTCAACCGCAATTGATTGGGCCATTTATCTTGCGCTCGTGAACCTCATACCCTGGTGGCATCAGAATTATGTGGGCGCGAAAGTGCTTTCGACTGCTGGTGGAACCGTGAATGGGTTTTTTTGGAATAAGTTTTGGACGTTTCGGAATGGTAGTAAGCGTTACGTGCGCCAACTCGCAAAGCAGGCAATCGCCGGGGCGGCGAGTGTCGGGTTAAATGCGTTGATCGTATTTATCCTCGTGGATTTCGCCGAGTTTGATCGCGCGAGCGTTGTAACAATTGCGATTGCAACCGCGATTGTGTTCTTTTTCAACTACCCCGTAAATCGCTATTGGGTATTCCGAGAGTACAGAATCGAGGAATAGATCCTTTCTATCCGCATGATTTTTTGGTAGAATAGCACAGCTCGGGGAGTAGCCCAGTGGTAGGGCGCCTGCTTTGGGAGCAGGAAGTCGCAGGTTCGAATCCTGTCTCCCCGACCACTCGTCGGAACGGAAGTTTTTGGCTTATCCCGGTGAGGCGGGATTTCGCAGTAAAACTTCGTTCCTCCTCTTCGCAACGAATCAAGGCATTCGTTGCGGGGAAACAAGAACTTTTCACCTCCCTTTTAAATAGTTATTGCGTTCTAAAAAATATTCCTTTTTGATCCTGTTCTCAGTATCATACAGTTGTCGGGAAAGGTCCTGAACAACTGAATACAAGGAGAATAGACCATGTCGTATCCAAAAATCATTCAAGGCGGCATGGGCGTCGCTGTTTCGGCTTGGCCACTGGCGCGCGCGGTGTCTCTACGGGGCCAACTTGGTGTGGTGAGCGGCACCGGTATCGACGCGATCTTTGCGCGGCGGCTCCAACTCGGCGATCTCGGCGGGCACATGGCGACGGCCCTCGCGCACTTCCCGGTCAGGGAGATTGCAGAGCGCGTTTGGGAGCGCTACTTCGTCCCCGGCGGAAAGGCCCCGGACGCTCCTTTCAAGTCCAAACCCGTTCCGGCGGTCAATCCCCCCAAGGCGCTCGTCGAACTCACCGTTGTAGCCAACTTCGTTGAAATCTGGCTTGCCAAGCAGGGGCACGGTGGGCTTGTGGGTATCAATCTGCTCGAGAAGATCCAACTTCCCACCCTGCAGTCGCTGTACGGAGCGATGCTCGCCGGGGTGGACGTCGTGCTGATGGGCGCGGGCATTCCCAGGGCGATTCCCGGCGTGCTGGATTCGCTGGCGGCAGGGCGACGGACAGAGATGAAGATCGATGTCGCAGGCGGGGATTCGACGGTCACGCGCTTTGATCCGTCCGCGTTTGGCCAGCGCGAGGTCAAGCGGCCCGAGTTCTTCCCGATCGTCTCGTCCGCGTCGCTCGCCCAGATTCTCGTCCACAAGTGCACGCCGCCGGCGGACGGCTTTGTGGTCGAGGGCCCCACCGCGGGCGGGCACAACGCTCCGCCCCGAGGCGCCCTCCAACTCAGCGAGGAGGGCGAACCGATCTATGGCGAGCGCGACCTCCCCGACTTCCAGAAGTTCCGCGATCTGGGACGTCCGTTTTGGTTGGCGGGGTCTTACGGCAAGCCCGGGCGGCTCGAAGACGCGCTCGCCGTGGGCGCGCAGGGCATCCAAGTCGGCACCGCGTTCGCCTTCTGCGACGAATCGGGCATTCGGGCGGACATCAAGGCGGCGGTCCTCGAGCAAAGTCTCAGGCACGAGGCGCGCGTGTTCACCGACCCGAAAGCCTCGCCCACCGGCTTCCCGTTCAAGGTCGTGCGGCTTCCTGGTTCCATCTCCGAGCCCGAAGTTCGCGAAGCCCGCACGCGGTCGTGCGACCTTGGCTATCTGCGCGAGTGTTATCTCAAGCCCGATGGGACCCTCGGCTATCGGTGCGCCAGCGAACCTCTCGAGGATTACGTGCGCAAGGGCGGGGACCCGGCGAACGCGGTGGGCAGGGTATGCGTGTGCAACGGGCTGATGGCCACCGTCGGAATGGGGCAGGTGCGCAAAGGCGTGCCCGAGCCGGTGCTCGTGACCGCCGGGGATGACGTGGCGCACGTCGCCCAGTACCTCAAACCCGGGCGGACAACCTACACGGCGGACGATGTGATCGATGCGCTGCTGGGCTAGCAGGATGTCGAGAAGGGCCAGAGCGCCGTGCCGGATATGTCTCGGGGCGTGGGGGCTTGCTAGGCGTCCATGCCAGGTCAGGAAAGAGGGTCTTCTGAAGCAAAGGAGGGAATCCTGAAGAGACGGTCGGCAGAGGGTGTCTGTGTAATGCCCTTCTGGCGACGGCAGGCCTCGGAGACGAAGGAGAACCGCCGGTTGTGACGATTGGGAAAGACCTTGGTTTTCTGCGTGAGTTGAAAGATCCATATAGCGCCCAGGACGCGATCAATTTTGTCTTGGGTGTTTCGTAGGGTAGTTCCCCCTGCAACTTAGCGCGTTGCGGGGGGTTTCTTTTATTAGTTCGTTACTTTCGAGCGCGTATAAACCACTTGACACCCGGCCTGGAACCTTTCACACTGGATATGAATCAGTATGAAATTGCGACTAATCTCACTGGCGACAGCTGGAATGCTTGTAAACGCGCTATACGCGCATATTGCGTTTGCTTTTAATGAAACTCTTTTACGCGGGGCGCAGATTACAGCTGAGCCCGTCTCCCAAAAACTCTCAAACGCATTTGTCGCGGGGGTAAGTCAAGGCGCTCCGCAGGTATCCTCGAACGGATTTGCGCTGGGGATGTACACGGTACCTGCCGGTGAAGTGGCCGGGGCCGCGACTTATGTGGGGATCAATACCCTGGTTGTTAACCTTGGACTCTTTGGTCTTTTGGCACTCGCCCTGAGCCTTTTGGCGGCCATGGTGCTTGAGCCAAGAAAAAAAGGGTTCGAAAACTAATCAAAAATTGCTAAGGAGGGGGCGTCTATGACGCTAAAAACAAAAGTCTGGATCGGGGTCGGGATCGTTGTACTTGCAATCGTAATTTTGTTTGCGACGGGAATTTTTCAAGTCACCCTTACCAGGGTGGACGAGAGTGGTAGCGCGAGTGCGCCGACAACGTCTGCAACGAAAAGCAGTTCTAAGCAAGGTTCATCGCAGCAGGCAAAACTGAATACCAAAGCAATATCCTTCGCCGACAAAGAGGGTTTGGGCACATTTGAGATAAAGTTGCCGGTAGGGTGGTCGTTAGGTGACGACGCACAAATTGATTTCCTTGCCCGCTCAATGGCCCCCCTTAAGCTTTCCACGGGTGCAGATTTTTATCCGAACCTCAATATCGTTGTCGGCAAGCACGACAGCGCGACGCAAACTTTTGCCGATTACGAAACGACTTGGAAGAGCCAACTGATGGCCCAATTTCCGGGCATGGAAGCGGTAAAAGATGGGTCAATCAAGGTGAATGGCATGGATACATATGTTTTGGAGATCACGCAGGCCGCTCCGGATGGCACGGTTGTCCATCAAATCCAGTATCTTTATTACGTTGACCAGCAAGTGGTTGCCGTGGCAACCGGCACGGTTACTGACGCGGCTTGGGATGATTTCGAAAAAGTAATTAACGACTCACTCAAGAGTTTCCAGAAGACGACCGACACCTCAAGTATTTAGCGCGCTAGAATTCGCTCTTGACTACACCCGTGTGCGGGTTGACTGTGTACCAATTAAACGTTGCCTGGTGCTCGTCAACAATCTCAAAGACCTGCACAAGCCACACGCCTTGCTCTTTGTCGTAATGATCGACTTCCACGTGGGGATTGCCTACCGTTTTCATAAATTGTTCTACTTCAGGGAGAGCACGAACGTGTGCTACCGCCTGCGAAGCTGAAACGTTGGCAAAAAGCGGATACGAACGGATGAAAATCCAAACAATCATTCCAAAACTGAGCGCCACAAGCGCGAGCGCCACGCTTTTATAGATGTTCTTTTTCGATGGATGGCGCGCTTTGCTTTTTGGCGAAGGCCAAAACACATACGAAGCAGTCAGGTCTTTACGGTTAATCAGTAGGAGACCGATAATATTAGCAAAAAGAATCGAAAAAACCGTACCGATCGAAGCAAGACTGGCAAACGGTTGGGCAAGGTCGCGGCTGACGTAAATCAGGGCATAAAAAACAATCAGTGTTGCGGTGAATGTGCCGACGCTTACATAAGAAAATAACCTTTCTTTATTCGTAGCCAGAATGAGCGCGAGCGCAGCGCACAACAGAAAAAAGACTCCTAACAGTGAGAGTGGGAAGAGCTTGGCTGTCTGATAGCCCGTGAGAAACGATTCCTTACTTGTAAACGTTTCCCAGTTCAAAAATCCGAGAACGAGGGGCAGGATTACGAATGCGAGCAGCATGAACCGCAATGCATTTTTCGTGAGCGCATCTTGCCTTGAAGCAAGCTTCAGAAACAACGGCGTGAGCAAAAGAACGATCGGGAGAACAAGAATCGTGCTGTCCAT
>JAGVHQ010000058.1 GCA_020056565.1 Candidatus Berkelbacteria bacterium | reverse complement strand
TCCATTCCCCCAGAAAAATAGTTTGCCCTGCCGAGTCCAAATTAGTTTTCAGGATTTTCGTCAAAAAAAGTTCGAACATCAATCAAAAAACACCGCCAAGAATCACATTTCGAAAAATCAATCCACATAAGGAAAAATATGAAAGAGATAAAGATAAAACCGATCGGTTATGTCAAAAACAATGTCATCGAGAATCGTTTTGGCGGGTTTGGGAAAGAAATTTCAACGATTCAGTTGGAGAAAGGTTACGACGGCGCGCTGAAAGGCATCGAGGACTATTCTCATATCATAATTGTTTATTGGATGGACAAAGTAAAAGAACAGATGATTATGCATCGCCCGCAGGGCAACCCAGAAGTACCGATAGTTGGCATATTTGCCTGTCGTTGCCCGCAAAGGCCAAATCCGATTGGCATTACCACAGTGAAATTATTGGAGCAAAAGGATAATCAAATAATAGTTCAAGGCCTTGATATTTTAGACGGGACGCCTATTATTGATATTAAACCTTACTGGCCGCAATATGATAAAGCCGATCGGGTAAAGTATCCCAAATGGGTTGATAAGTTGGATTTGTAACTGGAAAAGACAAGAAGCAGATAAAGAGCTTGCCCTGAGCTTGTCGAGCGACGGCGGGGGTGCCTGCCCGCCGAAGCCTTGGCGAAGGAGGGGCTTCCTTATTGGGGGTTTTGTTCAAAAAATGTTCGAACTTCGTCAAAAAAACACCGCCAGGGAAGCGTGGCCGAGCGGCTTATGGCGTTGGTCTTGAAAACCAATCGAGGAGAAATCCTCTCGGAGGTTCGAATCCTCCCGCTTCCGCCAGTTAGGAAAGTTTTTTTACAGTGAACGATACTTTTTTGCAGTAAGCTTACAGTAGGAGGGGTTATTTCTACCCGTAGTGTTGATCAGACAATCTATAGTTTTTCGCGCGCTGAAGAAGAGCGCCAAACTAAAGTGTATGCCGCCAAAATCGGCTTACCGTATATAAACTTGGTCGGGTACCCGATTGCCCCGGATGTTTTGACGATCATTCCCGAGGAAATCGCAACCCGCCACCAGGTAATCCCTTATATGCGCGTGGGCGGTTTGGTGCGGATTGCGACCACCCGCCCGATCCAGCCTGAGACCAAACAGGTTTTGGAGCGTTTGCACTCTAAAGAAGTAAAAGAACTTACCGTTACGCTCTGTTCAAAGTCTAGTTTCATGTATGGGGTTAACCTCTATCAAGCACTTCCCAAGATCGAGCGCGCGAGCGGAACGGTCAACGTAACCGAGGAAAAAGAGCACGAATTTACTCTGGAGATGGGCGATCTCGGGCAGCTCAAGCGCAAATTGCAATCCGCCTCAACCACAAACGTTCTCGACTTTCTATTCGCGGGGGCGGTTCTCATGAAGGCAACCGATATTCACCTTGATCCTTCGGAAAAAGACATCCGCGTGCGCTTCCGGATTGATGGGGTTTTAGCCGAGATAGTCAGTTTGGACAAGGCCGGCCAGAAAGCAGTGGACTCCCGCATCAAGTTTCTGGCAAAAATGCGCCTGGATAAGGGTACGGGGCCGCAAGACGGGCGTTTTGGCGTGGCAGTGCAAGGATCGGAGCTGGATATTCGCGCCTCGGCCTTACCAACCAGTTTCGGGGACGCGTTTGTACTGCGCCTTTTATCCGGCGACATCAAGGAACTCAGCTTGCAGCAACTGGGAATGCGCCCAGATGCGATTAAGATAATCGAGGAGGCAATCTCCAAACCGCAGGGGATTATCTTCAATACCGGCCCCACTGGTTCAGGGAAAACCACCACACTGTACGCAATTTTAAAAAAACTCAATGTTCCCGAGCGTAAGATTATCACCCTTGAGGACCCAATTGAGTATCGGATTGAAGGTGTGGAACAGGTACAGGTGAGTGCAGAAAAACACCTCACTTTTTCCGATGGTTTACGCGCAATTCTGCGTCAAGACCCGGATATCGTGATGGTGGGCGAGGTGCGCGACCCTGAAACCGCCAAAACCGCGATGCAGGCCGCCATGACCGGCCACCTCGTGCTCACCACCTTGCATACCAACAATGCCCCCGCAGCCCTGCCCCGCCTGGTAGAAATGGGGGTAGACCCCTTTTTGCTGACTGGTACGATTAACCTGATTATCGCCCAACGTTTGGTGCGCAAAATTTGTACGCAGTGCGGGGGTAAGGGGTGCAAGGTGTGCCGCGGAACTGGTTTTTCCGGGCGGGTCGCGATTGTCGAGGTCTTAAAACCCACCCCTGAATTTGAGGATCTTGTAACCCAGAAAGCGCCCCTTTCGCGCATTATTGAGCTGGCGCGTAAGCAGGGGATGATGACGATGGAAGAAGATGGGATGGAAAAGGTAAAGGCGGGGGTTACGACCAAAGAAGAAATCTGGCGGGTGACCAAAACTTGAGGTGCGAGAACCATACCATCTCGGGTACGTTCGGCGTCCCACCGAACGCCTCCCTCGGTCCTCGCTCTCGCGGGTCCCGATAGGGAAATAGTATATCGGGACACCGTGGCCGCTCGGCTGCGGATGACCCTCGATAGTATGGTTCTCGCAGTAATAAAAAATATGAACCTTTACTCCTTGACAAGGAGTAATTTTTATGGTATAGTTCAGCCACGATTTTTCCTCGCCTGAAAGGGCAAGGAAGAACATGAATAACGGTGAACACCATGAAAAGACTCACACTTCTTGTGGGCATGTTTTGCATGCTCCTTACCCCGTTTGCCTTGGCTGAGGAACCGATTTGTAAGATGGTTTCCTCATATACCAAAGGCGCGTCTCGTTCGAGCAGTTCGCTGCCCGCCCTCAATTGGGGTGCGGAGGAGCGGCGCGTCGAGGAACTCGGCGCGCGCGTGGCAGCCCAAATGGGCGTCACGAACGCCCGATTCGACATTGATCCTTCCGCAGAACTGAATGCGTATGCCTACCCCGACGGTAGGGTGCGCGTGACGCGCGGCATGGTCGCTGCCTGCTATGAGCAGAGCGACCCAGACGCGGCCCTTTCGGGAGTGCTCGGCCACGAGGTCGGGCACGTCAAGCTCAAGCATGGGCGCAAACGGGAGGAAAAGTACTACACTCCCCTTCTGATCGGCCTCTTGGCTGGCGCGCTTGATCGCAAGCACGCTCGCGAATGGTCTACTGCCGGCCAAATCGGCGGAGCGCTCGCGCTCTCCGACGAGAGTCGTAAAAACGAGTACGCGGCGGACAAGGTGGGGATCGAGGCGCTCGGCCCGCTCGGGTACCAACCCGATGCATTCGTTGGGGTGCTGAAAGAGCTCCAGAGTCGGTACGGTTCGGGTTTCAGCGAAACCCCAATCCTGAAGGAGCTCTCGAGTCATCCACCGACCAAGAATCGGATCAAACGGGCGGAAACGCTCGCTGATACGGTTCCGGTTCGGCAAGGTCCGAGTACATCTAGTTCCCCCCCGATCTTCATCGAGCTTCAGCGTGGGCGGGCAAGCCAAGAGTACCTGCGCTATGTAGCGCAAGCTCTCAAGTCTCGGTTGGCGAAAGTCGGAATCCAGGCAGTTGTCTGGGACGAAGACTATGAGAAGACGGTGAAGGCCCAGGACCAAGTGGGAAATGGGCGCTACCGCACTGATCGGTCTCACACTCCCCAAACGGGGAAGCTCGAGCCACCGGCAGACAGGCTGGTGGTCTCGATCGATTACCTCAATTCGGAGCAGGAACGGCTCGATACGCGGAATGTTCCGGTTGGAGGCCGGCAATCCGCGGACTACTCCCAGACCGTGTACAAGGGCACTGCCCGACTCACGGTGACGCGGAATATGATCGAGTCCGGGGTGTTTGACCCGGGCTACACTGCCGAGAAGACCGCGCAAGCGGTGTATCGGCGGCAGGCCGAGATCGGCGGCAGGTGGTTAGATCTGGAGGTTTCGACCTCCAGTTCAGAAGCCCAAGACAAGGCCCGCAAAGGGGCCTTGGATAAGGCAATCGAAGACCTTCTGGCGCACTGGCCTACGGCTAAGGGCGAGCAGGTGACTACGTCACTTACGCAGCCCGTGGTTGCGGCGGCCACTCCCCTGCAGTTCACCCTCACGCTGGAAGGCGTGATGAATGCCGGGGAATCCCTTTCTAAGGGAGACCGGCTCGAGCGGTCTCGTGAGGGAGAAATCCCGATTGGGAAATCGGTTACGTATGAGGTTCCGGTAACGGTTACCTCAAACGAGACGACCCCTAAGGTTGGGGATGTTTATCGCGTTCGACGCGATGGCGTCCAGATCGGGACGTTTGTCGTCAAAAGCGTCGTGTCACGGTAAGGAATACCATGGCACGTACGCGAAGGGCTCCGCCTCAGGCGGGGCCCTTTTCCATATAATGCGGTAATTTTTGTTCTCTACAGTGATTTAACAACGAAGCGGAAGATCGCGTAGGCAAAGACAATTATGGCAATCCCGATCAAGGAGTTGATAATCCCTTGACGTGCCTTGGTGGCCTGCTCCGCGTTTCCGCCCGCGGTAATGTAGACGATTCCGGAATAGATCAAGAAGATCACCGCGATCGCCCCCGCGACAACTGCCATCACGCTCGCAACTGTTCCGACAAGGCTGTTAATATCTAAATCGGTATCCTTTACCTTGATTCCTTGGGTCGTAACGTTCAAATCATCGGCGTTACTTCCTTGCGCCAGTGCGCGTAGCGGAAAAGAAAACGCCAATGATGTGAGCGCTAATCCTATTCCACCTTGAAACAATTTCCGCATACTACCTCCTGTTATGTTAATCATAGCACTACTTTGACCGTGTCAATAGTAGATTTAACCCCCGCACTCTTATCGCTGTCCTCCCAATTGCTTCGCAACCCAGAGTACAAGGCCGTAGGACAGAATGACGATCGCAATCCCGATTAAGGAGTTGATAATCCCTTGGCGCGCCTTGGTGGCCTGTTCCGTGTTCCCGCCTGCGGTAATGTATTGAATTCCGGCATAAATGAGCATTATGACTGCCGCGGCGCCCGCGACGATTGCGAGGGTGTCGGCGATTTTGGTCACAAGCGTGTTGACCGTTTCCGGACCGACCGGCTTGCTCGCCTGGGTATCAAACGCGTTTTTTAAAAAATTAAGTTCAAGCGCAAGTTTATGCATCGCCATTATCGTAGCTTATGTGACCGCCGAATTGGAAACATAGCGCGCGATGACATACGCGAACACCAAAAAGAATATGCCGATTACGGCATAGGTCATTGTTTTTCGCCCGATACTCGCCCGATCAGTCCCTCGCTCGCCCACATACCCGCTCGCCCCAAGGATGTACTGGATTCCCCCCACAATAAACGCAATTACCGCTAATCCCGCGCCGAGCACAAGCATGAAATTGATGATTTGTGTAAACAACGTGAGCACGGCTTGCTCTTTGTTCGCTTCAGGAATTACTACTTTCACAGGTGGGGGAACCGCAGCGGCAAGCGAAAAAAGCAATTTTGTAATGCGCGTTTTCACCTATGACCCCGGCAGTTTCGGATAAATGTCTGGCGCGCCGCCGCCTTTGGTTAAGGCGTAGATAAAGAAGAAGATAATCATCGCTGAGAAAACCGTAACTATGAGCCCGATTAAGGCCCAGTTGATAATGTTTTTAGCCGTGGTGGCGCGTTCTTCACTGCCGAACGCCAGAAAGTACATAATTCCCCCGTAAATCAGCATCCCAACCCCGAGCGCGGAGGCAATTGCCAAAAAAACCAGATAAAAACCACCGAGAAAAGACCCGCCGACATTTTGAGGATCGAATAAATCCTCAATTTTCAGATCAAAAGCCTTATTGGTGATATTGGTTAATGCGCCAAAAATTGTCAGCATTATTAAAACCCCAGAAATGACGCCTGCGAAATAAAGGCGACCAGCGTATACGAAAGTACAATGATCACAATCCCAATAATCGCCCAGGTGGAGTTGCGCTTGGCGAGCTTTGCTTTGGCTTCATCGCCGTAGGCGGTAAAGTACATGATCCCTGAGTAAATGAGGGCGATCACGGCTAAACCACCGGCAATCAAAAGCGCGCTATCCAGAATCGAGGCGATCAGCTCTACCCACGGTTGTCCCAAATAACTGTCCAGTTGAGCTTTGTCTTTATGCGCGTCAATCAATCTCCCACCTTCGGTATTCAGAATGCAACTTGGATCAGGAAGTGACGCTCCACTCCCTTCCGGGCATTCTACTTGAGCAAAAGCGCGCATGGAGAGGGAGAGCTGATAGAGAAATTGGCTGATCATCTTAAATTAAAATCCGATAGATGAATCCGATCAAAATCAGAAGTGCGACCCCCCCGAGAATCCCGAAGATGCGCTCTTTGGCGGCTTTTACGATTTCGGGGTTGCCGCCGCTGCGCATATAGTCAAAACCAGAAATGAGAATCCCGTAGACTGCGATGAAAATCGCGACCGGTACGAGCCATGTCAAAATCTGACCGACATATTGGGGCAGGTTACTGACCGGGTTTCCGAAGCTAGAATGGGTTTTGAGGGGTTCCGCGGCCTCGGCGCGCAGGATAAAATTCAGAACATTATCCATCATTTTTTTTGCGGTACAGTTGCGGTGACGCTCGGGATTGGGGTTGGTTTTACGATTATATTCCCGACTGCCGCGGCCGCCGCCTCGAGCGCGGTCTGGGCGTTTACCCCGCCGCGCAGGACACTATCAATTGCTTGGCGCAAGATCTGGTCGGTTTCGGCGGCGTCCGGTTTGGCCCAAGAGCGGGCGATAAAGGCCTGATAGCGTGGGTTGGTGCGTTCACTTTGATCAATTTCTTTCGGCTCAAAGGAGCTGAGCCGATTTGTAATCTTCGCATAATCACCGAGTGCGTTTTCGGTAAGCCATTTGAGCAATCCCCATGCCGCATTCGGGCTTTCGGCGTTTTTTGTCACGGTAAAGGTCCAGTATTGGGCTATTCCCACTTCATCAGTTGCACCAGAAATCTGGGGAACTGGTTTAATCGCATAATTTAGCTCTGGTTTTTGGCGTGCGATTGTTTTTTCAAACCAGCGGTAATGAAAAAGCATCGCAACTTTGCCATCTAAGAACGCTTGCCCCGCGTCCCCCAGTGAATCAGACCAGACTTCTTTGTCTGAGCCCTTACGGGCGAAATCGGTGAAGAAGTTAAGGGCGGTCGTGCCGGGGTTGAAGAGCTGGCCATTTGCCTTGCGTTGCGGGAGATGGAATTCAGGGCGCGCTCGATCGGAGGAGATCATGGAAGCCCCATCTTGGAGCATAATCATCGTTAAAATATCGCTGGCGTTTGTAACTTGTGCCGACCCAATTGCCGCCCCGGCGCGGGTAATTCCTCCTGTGTCACGTACAGTGAGGTCTTTGGCGTACGAAATGAATTCCTCCCAGGTGCGGGGCGAATCCTCGAGATAGCCAGTCGGTAGTTCTCGACTCTCATTTTCTAGCTCCCGCAGACGAGCGCGCAGTAGATCCTTATTGATAAACAAGGAGAGCTGATCCATGTAGAGGGGTACGCCCCACGCTTTGTTGTCGACTACGAAATCAGCAACCTGCGCGGGCCAGAATGTTTGTTCAAATGCTTGGGTCAGCGGTGTTGTGTCTTTTTTACCCGCCGCAAAGAATTCCCGCGGCATCGAAACGAGCTTGTTCTTATGTTTCGTAATCCAGTCGTTTTTGATCGCCCAGATGTCCGGCCCTTCTAAAGACGCCAAGGCATTGAGTGATTCACCTTCGTAATCAGCGAGATCTTTGAGTACGTAGCTGATTCGGATCGAAGGATTGTCAGAGGCAAAATCTTTAATGAGCGGGAGGAATGTTTCCTCCGCGTCCAGCGGGCTCCAGATAGTGAGTTCGTTTTGGGTCTGAATTTGGGTAGTTTGCTTGCGCGAGCACCCTGCCAAAGTGAGGGCGAGCACTGCGCCTACCCCGATCAGCAAGAAATTTCGAAGCGCGTTTGTTTTTTGCCTTCTTATTTTTACATTGTGCATTTTTCCCCTCCTTAAACTTCGAGCTCTTCTTTGAGGAATTTTTTTAGCTCTCCTCCAAGTTCAGGATGACGTAAAGCAAAGGTAAAGACCATCTTCAGGTAGTTCAGTTTGTTCCCGCCGTCAAATAATTCGCCATCGAACTCGTACCCAAAAACCGGCACACCATCTTTAATCATCTGCCCGATTGTTTCCCCCAAAATGATTTCGCCGCCGTGACCCGGCTTTTGTTTTTCAAGGTAGTCAAACACGATTGGCTCCAGCACAAATCCCGCCATCTGATAGAGGTGGGAGAGCGCCTTGTTCACTCCGGGCTTCTCGACAAAATCTTGGATTTTATACACTTGTTCCGAGACCTTTTGCCCTCGTACGTTGCCATACGATTGGGCGTAGTGTTCTTCCTCTCCATCGGGCGGGCGGCGCAGGTTCATCACGCACGCCTCGTGCACAGCGTGGGTTTCAATCAATTTTTTTAAGACCGACTCCCCGGAATGCAAACGCGCTAAATCGTCACCCCAGAGCATCGCGAATGGTTCATCCCCGACAACCTCTTTGGCTTGCAGGATCGCATGCCCGTTGCCAAGCGGCTCTTTTTGGCGCACGTAAATAAATGTGGCCAGGTCGCTAATGCGCCGGATTTCCTCATAGGCCTCGGTTTTACCCTTCAATTTTAAAAGGTGTTCTAGGGCAAAATTGTAGTCAAAGTGGTCTTCGATCGCCCGCTTATTCGAGCCCGTGATAATAATCACCTGCTTGATACCGGCCTTCACAGCGTCTTCCACGACAATTTGAATAAGCGGCGTGTCCACTATGGGCAGCATTTCTTTGGGCATTGCCTTGGTAAACGGCAAGAAGCGGGTACCGAAACCCGCCGCAGGAATAACGAGCTTGCGCACGGGAGCGCTCACCTACTCTCCTGTCGAAACTTTGAGAACGCGCGTTTTCGTCTTTTCGAGCTTTGGAATTCTAATCGTTAAGATGCCATCGCGCAGCGCGGCCTGGGCTTTGTCAGGGTCCACTGCGACCGGCAAGATATAAGAACGTGAGAACGCCCCCCAGTAGCACTCCTGGGAAAAGTAATGTTCGTCCGCGACCTCTTCTTCGTGTTTGCGTTCGCCTTTTACGGTTAAAACTTCGTCCGTAATCGAGATATCGAGGTTGTCGGCTTTTACCCCCGCAATCGGGGCTTTGACCACCACTTCGTCATTAGTCTGGTAAACATCAATTGCTAATTGACCTTCAGCATCATCCGCCCATTCGGGTGTGCCTGCTTCTTCCGACACGGTCATTTCTTCAGATTGTTTTGCCATCACCCTCCTAGAACGATGTGCGCTTTACACGCATACTAATAACGAACGACGAATAACAAATAACTATCTTTAGCATAGGATTGCGTACCTCTGAGGTCAAGTCATGGAAAATTTTAATTCGATCCTTTTTGACAATACCTGCATACGTTGCGGGGGCCAAGATAGCCCTTTGTGCAACGAGTGTTGTGCGCTGCTTGGATCGAATCCCGCCACATGTCCCTTCTGTTCACGCTTGAGTGCGATGCGTACTCCGTGCCAGTTTCATCGCGGGCAGGCCGTAACCGCGGGGTTGAGTTTGGCGATCTATGCAGATAATTTCCGCCCTGTGCTGTGGGCTGCAAAATTCAAACGAAATCGTTTACTGGCGGAGCTGTTGGGGCGTACGCTTGCTCATGCAGTTAAGCAAACCGGATGGAAAATAGAACTTGTCACATTTGTGCCTTCGCATTGGCTCAACCAAATTAGACGCGGATATGTACTTTCTGAGTTATGCGCCCGAACAGTTGCTACGCAATTGAAGCTTCCGCTTAGCAGGGTGTTAGTCAGCCGCACGAGAGCTTCGCAAGTTGGGCTCGCACGGCGTAAACGGTTGGAGAATCCAACTAAACGGTTTGCGCTGCGCGAGGGTGTGCCACACTCGGTTATATTAATCGATGATATTCGTACTACCGGTGCGACCCTTGAGCGGTGTGCGGCGCTCCTACGGGAAGGAGGCGCGCGGCGCGTCTATACCGCCACGATTTTTGCTGAGAATATGCGGTAGTGTAGGAAATACTTAAGTTACGGGTTGATTTCGGGTGACAGGTATGATATAGTAATATGAAGATAGTAGTAAGGTAAGGAGGATGATGATCTCACGCTACGTTCGAGGGGGAAGTTTTCTCTTTTCGATTGCCCTCATTGCCGGAATGGCATTTGGGGCACTCACACAGCAACCGTTTTCCCGCAGCGCATCCGCGGCTTCTTTTAATCCGAATAATTTAATTGACGACGCTACGTTTCAAGCGCGCGACGCGATGTCGGCTTCTGACATCCAAGCATTTTTAGCACGCAAAGGAAGTGGACTCGCTAACTTTTCCGAAAATGGCCGCAGCGCAGCTCAGATTATTTATGATGCCGCCCACGGCGCGGGTGAAGCATCGGGTACGTTTCTCGGACGCAACATCGTCTCCCGCATTAACCCCCAAGTTCTCTTAGTCACATTGCAAAAAGAGCAGGGCCTGATTACCGAAGCCAATCCATCGAGCGCAAAACTTGAGTGCGCAATGGGTTACGGCGTGAGCGATTCCACCGGGTGCGTGGCGGCTCTCAATGCCCACCCAAGTTGGCGCGGATTCACCAAGCAGATTGAATTTGCCGCCTGGCAACTGCAGTGGAACTATGAACGCTCAGTTTTATCGCAGTTCAACGATTTCAAATCGGGTGGGACGCAAACACTCGCCGATTACAACGGGGCGCATATTGTTACTTTCAATAACCAAGCGACCGCCGCGCTGTACCGTTACACCCCGCATGTGTATAACGGGAACTACAACTTCTTTACCTTTACGGCGCAATACTTCAATTCTCAGGCCGCGGCCTGGGCCGGCCAAAGCGCCTACCCCACGCTTGATCCAGGTCAGCCGGGCCGGTTCTGGGTGCGGTTCAAAAATGTTGGCACTGAAACGTGGACGCGCGACAGTGTTCGTTTAGGAACTTCCAACCCCAAGGATCGCGTGCCTGGATTCATCCGCGAGGATACGCTGGAAGGGACCAGTTCGGGTTGGGTTGCCGCCAATCGCGTCGCGATGCAAGAAAGCTCGGTGGCCCCCGGCGAAGCGGCAACGTTTGTGTTCTATATGACACCTCCCACAGATGCGAAGTCGGGCACATATCGCGAGTATTTCCAACCGGTAGGTGAAGGCGTGGGTTGGATGCAAGATTACGGCGTGTATTGGGACGTCAGAGTACGCGAAGGCAACAATGGCCTCACGGCCCAGTGGACTGGCCAGAACGCTTATCCTACCGTGCGCCGGGGTGAATCGTTTAACCTGCAGGTTACATTCAAAAATACCGGCACCGTCACTTGGAAGCAAAACGAAGTCTACTTGGCAACGCGCGGGGAAATCGTACCTCCTTACATTCGGGAAGACCGCACTACCGGCAATTCGTCGGGCTGGATCTCGGGTACACGGGTGCAGATGAATGAAGGATCGGTGGCGCCTGGGCAAACCGCGACCTTCTCGCTCTGGATGACAGTGACGGCCGATAAAGAGTTCCGTCTCCACCGCGAATCGTTCCGCATGATTACTTCGAGCGGCACTTGGTTCCCTGACCTCGGAGTCTACTGGGACGTGAACGTCGTGCAGTAAAGACATTTGGAAGAGTCCAAAGAAGGGTGCTGTTAGCACCCTTCTTTTATTAAACAGCGAACCTAGTTCGTTATTTTCATTCTTTATTTAATCTCAAAGATTCGAATTGTGCCGTTGGAATAATCGGAAAGCTCTTTTAGTTCAGGGGGAATAGGGTTGGTCGGGAACGGATAGCCAAGGGGAAAGTTGGGGAATAAAGGGTCATAGTAGCGCATAATTTCGGGCGGGACCGCGCCTTGGGTATAGGCCGTTAAGTCGAGTGCTAAATACCGCACACCTTGGCCCTTGAGACGCGCCAGCGTTTGAGAATCAAACGGATTGATATAGTCCTCGCGCGTAAGAGTATGGGTGTTCCACCCCGATTCAAGATTCCATAGTTTGATCGGCACAAACATCGTCCAAGTGCGATAGATGGAATCCCGAATTTCTCCTGACGGGGCAAGGGGGTAAACCACCATTGACACATCTGAACTGTCCACAGCTAATCGCTTGAGTCCGCCCGGTACAATCTGAGCAGATACCTCAAACGAACGCGGGGGAAGCATGAAAATTTCAATCAGGATAAATCCGGCCGCAAGCAGAGCAAAAACACGCGTTTTGGGATGCTGGGACATCCGTGTTAATCCAAGTGTTGCTAAAATACTGACGCCGATCACAACCAGGACTCCAAACCGCGCCCATACCCGAAACACCGGTGCAACGGCGTGGATTACTGCAGCCAAAGCGGATGGCTCCAGATGTGTTCCATTGTAAGAACTAACCCCAAACAGTAGCCCGAGCACGATCAGGATTATTGCGACAACCTTAGCGTGCCGTAAGGAGCGCGGGACTTTCAGCACCAACATTGCCCCTGCGATCCCGAGCGCGACAATGCCCAGCCAAAAAGTCTGCTCAAATAAGTTACTGCCTAGAAGCTGCACTCGTGCGGCGACTTCTGTCACAGAGCCGACTAAAGGATGATCAAGGGGTGGGACGACAAAATTAGCTGCCCGAATGCTATAGACGGCTGATTCAGTTGCTTCTCGTACCGGTAAACCAAGGTTCACGGGAATCGTGCCGCTTACGAAAACTGATTTCACAATCTCCCACAAAAACGGCACGGTCAGTGCTCCCGCCACAAGCGCGCTCGTTGAAGCGTGGATTATACCCTTTACTCGATAGCGGGTAATAAACAGGATGCTGAATGTAATCAGAATTACTCCCGCGATTAAGGCCAAGTAGTAATCGTGTAGAACAACGAGCGCGCCAGCAACGCCCACGAGTACCGCACTCGCGCTGGTCGGTGTGCGCCAGGCCCGTGCCAACAACCAAAGTAGAAGCATCAAATATTGGATGGAGGCGATCCCGAGGTGCTGCATACTCTGTAATACATGATAGGGAGACCAAGCGACCACAAGCGCGGCAAAGAGCGCCCACCCGCGCGGCATAAGAGTTGCGAAGAATCGATAGCCCCACCAGGCAGTTAAAAAGAACGCGGCAATCGAGAGGAGATTGTACGCGGCAACCGGGCCAAAAAGATGTGTGAGGGCCCACCCTTCTGCCGCAAGTAAGATCGGTTGGGTGGGGCCAAAGGTCAGCGGACGCTGGGTGGAATCGTAAAACGACCAAATCGCCCCCGATGGGTCCCCAACAAGGCCGTAGGCTTGATGAGTAAAATCAATCAAGACCGGTGCAAACCAGGCAAGCGTCAGGATGCCAATAATACATAAGGGGTGAGTAAGAATTTTTTTCATTATTTTGCTCGTCTGTGTCGGATTGCCATGCCCGCGGCAGTTAACAACCCGAGCGCGGTCAAAAAGATTCCAATCAGGAAAAGCCGTTGCGGGCCATAGGTGAGTGTAACGCGGTACGCACCAGATTCCTTGAGCTGCCACCCATTCGCATAACCCGCGTACACAAAGTGGTCATCGCTCGCAACGCGCCGAAGGCCGCGGTCGGTTAAAATGGTTGCCTGCCAGCCGGGGGCAAAGCCGGTCGTAAGGGCCACAACTGTTTTTTGGGTGGCGCCGGTGATATCGAAAACGACTTTGGTCGGATTTTGGGAAACAAGCGTTACGCGAGGTTCTTCCGGAGTGGTGGCACTGGGTTGGGAGGCAAGGGCAATGCTGGTGAAAGAATCGGAGAGGCGAATTAAACGGACATTATCATAGGAGGCGGCGCTGTGTCCCAGCCGCCCGTCGGCATAGAAGAATAGTTCAAGCGACTGCGTTGAAACCTCTGGTTTGAAAACAGTTTCAAAATGCATCCATTCTTTTGAAGAGGAGAAAGTTTCTTTCGGGCGAGGCGCTTGGGGGCCTTGTTGCCAGACTGTGTACTGCGGCGGGGCGCCTTCCAGCGCGCGGTAGTCAAAGGACAGTTTGTAAATTGCGTCGGGGTAAAAATCCTGTGTGATTTTTTGCGTCAGACACTGCACATGGCCTTTAGCTCGAACCGTGGCGGCCGAAGATCCATCTGGTCCACCACCCTGCTGAAGGTCAAAAATCGCGGTACCGCTCGCGTCTACGTCGCAATCTTTAGATTCCCAGTTCGGGAATGTCCCCTGGGAAAAATCATCAAACCCGCCATTTTTCAAAAGGTTTTGGGAAGGAACGAGGTTTTTGATTGTTGTCGTATGTGTTCCGGCTGGAAGTTCCACCGCTCCGAGCGCATACCAATTCGCTTCAAGCTTAGTGGCCTGAGCGCTTGAAAACGTTTGGCCATTCAATGTCATTGTAAAGGGCGTGCGAAACGCGCCCTGGGCGAACAGATTGTAAGTGGCATCTTTCGGGGCAGCGAGCGTTAGCTCTAAAGCATTCTCCTTTTCTCGTAGCTCGGTTGGATCGGCAAAGCTCAGAAGCGTGTCTGAGCGCGCCAGAGTTTGCACGGGAATATCCTCTAACGAGGCGTAAAAACGGGGCGCTGCTTGGGCACGTTCGCTCAAATACAGACCAGAGGCAAAGTCATTTGTCCCTCCGATAATCACCGCTGTATTCCCATCGGCGACAACTCCACTCCGTGCCCCGTCTCTCGCCACTGCATAGATGTCCCATTCTCCAAACGTTTGCACGCGCTTGATTTCAGGGAAAATGGCTAGCCGTTCACGTACAAAATCAGGGCTGTCCGTATTTTGATAAAAATCATAGCGCGAGTCGTTTTTGTGCAGCAGGTACGAAACATTGAGAGTGTTTAGGATCGTACGCGTTTCTTCGCGGCGGCCTTCATAAAGATATTCATAGGCCAGGTCAATCAAGCGTCCGGCAGAGAAAGAATCGTCTTGGGCCGAAAAAGTGAGCGGGGTTACAATCGGGCGCTGAATGAGATCAAGCGTAACGTCACCCGCCGATCCGTACCCCCAGGTGTAGTTATACGCAACTTCTTTCGGCAGAAACATTACCTTCCCCTCCCGCGGTTGCTCGTTGAGCCAGCGGCTTGCTTCAAAAATATATGAGGGAACATCAACGTGAAAGTTGTTGAGCTCGTGGCGCTCGGTTTTCGTAGGAAAAAGCGAGCCCGTCAGAAGCGGGAAGCCGAATGTAATAAATAGTCCAGCAATCGCAAGCACGCTGACGTTATAGATGGCCGCGGAACGGATGAAGCGTTTGAGTGCCACGAGCGCGAATGCGATTCCAATTCCATATCCGAGCGTTGTTAAGAGCGTAAATTTGTACCACGGCGAGCGAAACATCCAAAACCCGGGGATATGCTCGCCTGCCCAACCAAAGATTGCACGCGCGCCTCCATGCACACCCATCCCAAAGACAACCCCAACCACAATCAGCGCGAACGCAAACCCAATCCACCAGCGTCGACGCGTATAGAGCAATCCAAAAATGCTCAGCGCAAAGGGGAGAATGCTAATCGCAATCAGCCCTAAGTTTTCACGGTAGATATGAGCATACGGAATGTATGGTTCGGATTTGTAATTTTGGTACCAATCCCACGCGCCTTGCAGGCGCAAAACATTCCAAAACGAGGTGTCGCGGGATAAACCCTCAACCCAATTGAGCAGTTGGAATCCGCCCAAGCCCGAGGAGGTTTGCGCGCTTGCCATGAGTGTCCAGATAAAGGGCAAAATCCAAAAAAGGTTGAACACGCCTGACCAGAAAAGTGTGAAAAGACCAAATAAAATCCAACGAGCGCGCGCGGATTTTGTCCGCCACACCCGTACTAACCCACCGAGGTAGAAAAGCAAGACTGTGCCAAGTGCGAGGACCATGACCGGGGGGTTCAAGCCCATGCCGGAGCCAAGCAGCAGAATAATACCGATCAATACTCCACCCGAGTGTGGGCTCAGGCGAGCGCGGAAGACTCTGAGCTGAGTCCACAGAAAAAGTGGCAGTGCTACGCTTGCGGCTAAAGTCGCGACATTTGTTTCAGTCCACATTACGATTCGGTACGGATTAAATAGCCAAAAACAGGTGGCGGCAAGTGCCGCAATAGTCCAGCGCTTGCCAACGAGCTCCCGGATGAAAATGAAGAAAGATATGCCCAACAGTGCATTCCAGAAGACCAGCTCCAACCGTTCTACCCAGATCAGCGCGAACCCTGGTGCGGCAAATAATGCTTGGACGCCATGGAATACGAGCGAGGAGAAGAGCGAGCTCTGATCGGCACCGCCGTTGGTAGAAATTCCCCAGGCAAAGAGTCGATTAGCAAAACGTGCGACTGGATCGAGAGGAAAATTAATATCGGCGCCGGTGATGATTGTGTTTTGCCGAAACCAGAGTAAGGGGACAAGCGCGGCTGCTATCAGGATGATGAGAACGCTCTTGTCGACCCACCACGGTTTATTATACGTACTCCCTCGAACCTCCCGTAAAAATCTTATTCGTGAGCGGAAAAGCAACAGACCACAGAGCATCAGTATGAGCAAGGCGCTTACAATAATTATGTTTACAAAAACCCTTTGCGGGGCATATTCGATCGTAATTTCAAACGGCCCGTCGTGCGGAACCTTCCACCCGTTTGCAAAACCATTCGCGCGGAAGTGGAACAGTTCGGTTGCGCCTTCGTACGCTTTCCAGCCCGTTGAGTATGCCTCGTCCAATGCGACCACCCCACCCCGCGTGGCAGCCCCGCGGATGATATAACGTGTGTTTGATTGTCGCTCAAGTGTCAGTGCGGTGGAGGAGATCGAAACCTCGGGTGTAATTGTGAGGGCAGTTGTGTTTTCAACTTCAGCAAGCGTGAGATCGTCCAGAATGAGCGTGCCGGAGCCGTCCCCGATAAATTCAAGTTGGGCTTGAACAAATGCGGAATCGACAGGCACCCAAAATGTTTTGGTTTGATACTCTCCCCCGCTCTTAAGCTCCTCGTAGCGCGGCGCGGGCCCGCTTTGGCGAATGCCAATCTTCCAAACCGCCCCCCCATCGGTTTTGTAACGCACTGTCGCGAGGTAGTGTTTCGTGATATCGAACGAACTGAGCGTCTGAAAAAGCGTGATGTGCCCACCTCCAACAGTAAGCGCGCCCTCGGAACCTCGATTTTCAAATGAGCCGGGCCCAGTTTCGTTAATTACGGTCCAATCGGTCCCAGTCGAAAAATCTGTATTCTTGAGCGGATACGTTTGCCCCGCGAGCGTCCCCTCAATCACCGCCCCTGCTCCGATCGCGGCCGTGCCTGCCCCGGCAATTGGTTGCCCGTTCAGCGTGAGGCCCCCGAGGCTTCCTTGAGCTTTCACAGTGTAGCTTGCCGCAGGAAGGTTGGGCGCACGCACGCGCACGGTCGTTTGAAAGAGCTCCATCTCGCCTAATCCCCAGCGGCCAAAAAGAAGGGCGGTCTCGTTGAGGGCAGGGTTGGTTTCACTCGTAAAAATCATGTTGGGTGTCTGTGTTAAAGCCATTTCATCTGAGCTCTCGGTTACAAGTTGGGCCGCGTAAGGGGCGAAAGACGCCTTGGATTGGCCAGCGGCAACGCTGAAGATCTCCCATTCTCCAAAATCCGCGGCTGGGGTAATATCTTTTTGCCCTCTGAGCAGATCGCGGTAAAAGGTGGTTTGGTCGGCAAGATTGAAATTGCGGTAGCTGAAATCTTTTTGGAGCACGATAAATTCAACCCCTAAGGGTTCCAGAATTCCACTTGCCCCGCGATCCCCCTCGGCAAGATGTTTTTCGAACAGATCAAGCAAGCGTGATTCGCCCTCGCCAGGGATGAAATTTTGATAGATCACCGGAACGGGATCAAAAAGCGCGTTCTGTACGGGAGTGATACTGCCGTATCCCCAAGTCATCTGGGAAGAATCAAAGCGGTGCTGGGGCACGAGCAGGACGCGTCCGCCTTTGGTATGGGAACGGATCCACCCCGCTGCTTCCCGAGCATAGGCAGGGATCTTAACGCGCTGTGCAGATAATGCTTGCCGCTCAGAAGTTCTTGCGTAGCGTCCCCCCGTAAAAAGTGGCCAGCCGCTGGCGATAATGAGCGCTCCAGCACACAGCGCAAGCCCAATAACAGCTCGAGGTGCCCCCATCTTTTTGAAAGTATCAAATCCACGTCCGATAAGGACAATAAATCCGATGAGAATCCAAATACTAAATTTGTACCAGGGGGAGCGGAAAATCGAAAATCCAGGCAGGTGATCGAATGCCCACTGGAATACCCCCCCGAAGGGTGGGTGGGTACCCATCGCCAGAATTACTCCTACAACTATAATCGTGTGCCATAGTGTCCATCGTCGAAACCAAAGTGCGAGCCCTCCAATAAGTACCAACGGCGTAACACTCGCCCCAATCCCCAAGGGTGTCTGGTAGAACTGCGCCACCGGTATGTATGCTTCACCAGAAAATGTTTGAAACCAATCCCATGCGCCGATAAGGCGCACAATATTCCAGAGCGACGCCGACTCACTTACCCCACTCAGCCAAGATTGTGCTCCGCTTTGAGCAAGGGCAACATGTTCGCCCTGAAAGAAAGTGGAGAGAGCATACAAAAATCCTCCATTTATTAGAAGGGTGAGGCCAATTGTAAGAAGTCCAAATTGAAGAAGAGATTTTCTTTCCTTTGAGCGAGACCGCCATAGGTATGAAAAGAAAATGATGAGCGGCAAAAGCAATCCGGCAATTCGAGTTGAAGGGTTCGCAACAGGCAAGATTAGCTGTATGAGGGCAAATCCTAACGCGTACCAGGGTATCCTGCTGCCCTGGGCAACCCGGATAATCGCCCCCGACATATATGCGCTCATAATCAATGTCGTCAGTGTCTCCATGTCATGTGCGCGGTCGACAATAAACGGGTTGAAAAGTGCGAAGAGCAGCCCGAGGAAGAAACCGATTTTAGTGATGTTCAAACTTCTCAGCAGAAAACTTGCCGCAACTACCCATCCGGCTAAGAGCCCCCCAAACATAAGTGCTTCACCGGTTGTCTGCGAAAGGCCAATTTTGTCCGCAGTAAATGGAATGAGCCACAAAAACCAGCGCGGCAGATACAGCCCCGCGCCCCAGGCCGTACCGGCATTATTGGTGGGGTCCCATAACGAAAAAACCCTCCCGTAATTGTGAGCCGGATCAAGCGGGGCAAGAATGTCCGAATCCAAAAGCATTTCCCCCGGGTGAAGCCACAAAAAAGGAAGGACAATGGCCACGAGCGCGATCAAGGCGGTAATCCACACCTGGGGAGAGATTCGTTTTAAGAGTTGTTTCATTTATTTTTTGATGCGACGGCACGAATGAAGTGTGACCAGCGAATCAGTACAGTATTACGCAACAGTTTTTCTAACCCCACCCAAAGCGGGAGAAATCCATTGAAAGCAGCGAGTAAGCCGCCTGTTAGGGGATGAACGGGAAAGGTGCCGTACCGGTCTATAATCTCAAGTTTTAGACCTGCTTTGGAAATCGCTTTTTTTAGCTCAGGCCGCGTCCAGCGGTATTCGTGAGATCCAAGTCGCAAAACATCTGCTAATTTTTCTGCCCAGCTTCCCGAGC
The DNA here is from genome assembly GCA_020056565.1 of Candidatus Berkelbacteria bacterium. Lineage (GTDB taxonomy): Bacteria > Patescibacteriota > UBA1384 > JAGVHQ01 > JAGVHQ01 > JAGVHQ01. Next base: position 3,498 of record JAGVHQ010000058.1, on the reverse strand, counting down.
GCGGCAGATCATAGATCAGTAGCATTCCTCCTGGTTTGAGAACGCGTTTGATTTCCGCAAGAACGGTTACGACCGCACTTTGCGGCTCGACGTGTTCTAAGACGGCATACGTTAATACAAGATCAAAGTGCCTAGTGGGGAAAGGAAGTTGTGCCCCGGAGCCAAACTTGAGCTGCACATCATAACGCTCATGAAGATCTTTCCACAGCTCTTTTTGCCAGTATTTTGTTTGGATACCTAACTGCTCTCCCAGTGTGTGCGGCAAGTCCACACCCTGCACATCGTAGCCAAGTAGTTTTAAGAGCACGGCGTTATGGCCTTTGCCACAGCCGAGGTCAAGCGCCTTACCGCCTGTAGGCAAATATGCGGTAAATGCAAGAAAGTTATCTCGAATTTGTTCGGCCCACATTGTGGACTGAATATCGAGGCGACGCTTCAGCGGTAGGTGTTTTTTATAGATGGCAATCATGTGCAAAATGAACTGGTGGAATGTTCCTTGCTGTAATATCCCTGGCCCGCTTTCAATCGGGCGTACACCCGCACGTAAGAAATTACCAGCATATGCAAAGAATGTTCCAATTGACCAATGCGCGCTGATACGCGGCAAAAGATCCCGATCGGAAACTGTGCGAATCCTTCGCATCAACTCTCGCCGCCTTTTTACAAGTTTTCGATTGCGGATGTTCCAGCCAACTGCATCAGTAATCGCGCGCGTTTGTTGGAGCCGGCCCGTTACAAGCGTTACAAAGATCAGCCCCGTGAGTGTGAGGTAGTGCAGGGGCAACCGCCAGAGACGCTGTCCGAACGAAAGATTTGTTCGCAGCGTAAGCAGACGATTTTTAAATGAGTGAAAATGTATGAAGCGATATGCAAGCTGTTTGCTCGTGGAACCGACTGCATGGTAAATAACTGCTTTTGGATTATAGAACGCGTGCCCCCCCGCTAGTAGGATCCGCCAGGCGAGGTCCGTTTCTTCAGCGTAGGCGAAGAAATCTGCGTCGAATCCGCCGACCCGCTCAAAGGCCTTACGTTGGACAAGCATGCACGCTCCCTTTGGTGAGAAGATCTCTTTCGGTTCATCATACTGACCGAAGTCAAACTCACGCAGGCCCTCGTACTGCAGAAATCCTAAAGGGGTCAGGTGAGCACTGACCACATCGAAATGGTCCGGATGTTCTAGTAAGAGAATCTTTGGTTGGACAATCGTCGCGTTCTGACGCTTGGAAAATTGAACGAGCTCGGCAAGGGCGCCCGCCGCTACAACAGTGTCGTTATTGAGAAACAGAAGGTACTGGGCGCGACTGAGTGCCACCCCTTGATTATTGGCCGGGGCAAAACCGATGTTCTCGTGATTTTCCACCATACGTACCGATGGGAATGAGCGCTTAATATATTGTTGCGAGCCATCAGAAGAACCGTTGTCGACCACTATTATTTCTAGGTGCATACGCTGACGCGCTAACGAGCGCAAACAATCTTTGAGCCAGCGTCGACCATTCCAGTTGACAATTATTACTGATACGGTTGGCTGGGAACTCATCGTGTTTTTTGCACTGAGCGGGGTTTGAATTTTTTGGATTGCCTGAGCCCGCTTCGATGAAGGACAAAACTTAAAAGCGTTTTTATCGTCGCCAAGCCGTAACGCACGGAACGGCTAAAATTGATTGAAGAGGCTTCCGGGAAATACCGCACCGGGACTGGTGTTTCCCCAATTCGAAAATTATGAGAGGCGGCCGAAACCAAGATCTCTTGATCAAAAACAAAGTCGTTTGAAAACCTTTGAAACGGTACCGCATGCAGTACATCACGGTGGAACGCGCGGAACCCGGTGTGATATTCAGAAAGATTCAGGCCTAAAACCATATTTTCAAAGGCGGTTAAAAAGCGGTTACCAAAGTATTTCCAAACCGGCATGCCGCCCGCGAGAACCTCTTGCCGCGTGCGGATTCGGGAGCCAAGCATAATATCAAACCGTCCGTTCAAAATCGGGCGGACCATTTCTTCAGTAAGGGTCGCGTCGTATTGGTAGTCCGGGTGGATCATTACAATTACATCCGCCCCGGTTTTGAGTGCTTCCCAATAGCAAGTTTTCTGATTTCCGCCGTAACCTAAGTTATTGGGATGTACGAAGGTCCGAAGGCCCAAGCGCTGCGCCACTTTAACCGTATCATCATGGCTGGAGTCGTCCACGACGATTACCTCATCTACCACACCAGACGGAATATCATGATACGTCTTTTTCAGTGTCGAAGCGGCATTATAGGCCGGCATTACAACAACAACGCGTGGTTTTCTCTTGTTCTTTTCTTTTGCTTTTTGCATGATTTAATTCTCGGAAAACGTTTTAATTAACTTTTTTTCTTTGAGCTGCGTAAGTGTTGGATAGCGCACGGTAAGGTTAGTAATCTCAACGTGTGCAGGCACGGAGAAACCGGTCAGGCGTATGCCTTCAAGTAGCTGCCCTCCGCCCGGCACGAAAAGCTCAAAGGCCGTACTCTTGCCAAGCGGGATTTGTGCGCGAGTGGTGTGTTCGTCGCGCCAGCCCCGCCGATCAACATTGTAAAGTCCTAAGATCTGAGCGCCTTGTTCTTTCACATATGCACTCGCATGTTTGCGCTCTTCGCGTTTGAGTGACGCTCCGAAGGGGCGATCCTCTAAAACGAGGGCAGCGGTTAAGTCGACATCTGCCAGCCCTTCCGGGATGGGAAAAATTTCCCCTAATGAGGGCGCGTCATGTTCTAAAGTGTCCAGAATCGTGAGTCGGATTTTGCCAAGGCGCTTCGCCGGGAAGCGGTCAATCTGCTCCTTGAGCGAAGGTAACTCCTGGACTTTTTCAACACGTGCAAGCTCGTTCCACGTCCCACTTTCGTCCTCGCCCTCAATCACGTAGCGCGTTGGAGTGCGGGTTTTATGCCCGTTGACCCAATACAACCCTTCGATTGATTGCGCGTTTTCAAGTGTCATCGTAATCGTTTCTGAGCTTTTCTCGTGCCATTCGATTCGATGTCCAAGCCAGGTTGTTTGGCGGTCGCCATCAATAAGATATTCGCGTTCTTGTCCGCGCCACTGGGACTGGGTGGTAATTTGAGCGGTGCGCCTAAATTCAGCGCGCGCGCTAAGAAAGCGAAATGCTTTTTCGATTGGCGCCGTAAGGGTTTCTGGATCGCGTGAAAGTAATGTTTCAAGCGATGCGGTTTCGGTTGGAACGCTCACATCCGCATAAGGGTCGGGCAGTTGGGTGTCGGGCAGGGGTTCAATCAGAACCGTGCCCGTCACGAGCGCGGGAAGGATGCCGGAAAGGTTAAGATCAGTTTTTTCAAAGAGCGGCTGTATCCCCCGCCCATGTTCGAAATCAATTTTAGTTTCATCCTCCCAGCGGGGCGCGAGCGCCACAGTTTTTCCATTACCCAGGATCTCACGCACTGTCGCGGAATAATCCCTTAGCCCTTTTTGGGCCTCATACCCGATCACGAATAAGTGCTCAAGCGGAACGTTTTG
>JAGVHQ010000016.1 GCA_020056565.1 Candidatus Berkelbacteria bacterium | reverse complement strand
TTTCGAGGATTTTCTCAATTTTCTTCGGATCGCTTTTTGCAAAGACCGGTACCCCGAAGCGTTTGGGATCGGGCACCTCGCGCAAAAATACTTTTGCGCCCGTGGTAAACGATTCCACCGCCTTTTTAATACTTGCGTCAGTGGTGTTGTCGCCCAAAATGACGGCGATATCGTCTCCCCCGGCGAAATCTTCACAGAGCCCGAGCGCCTCTGCGATCCCCCCCTCTTTTTCTTGAAAGGTAAATTCGATGTGCTTGAGTCCTAACTCTTTACCGGTACGTAACACACGCAGAAAATGACCCGCATGCGGCCCGCCGGTGACGATGATCACCTCCGTAATTCCGGCCTCTACAAGTGTTTGGATCGGATAGAACACCATCGGCCTGTCATAGACAGGCAGCAAATGTTTATTTGTTGCATAGGTTAAAGGATAGAGTCGCGTTCCTAATCCCCCTGCTAAAATGGCGCCTTTCATTTAGTTCGAGCTCCTGCGAGAACTTATTCTACTCTTCATTTTCGAGCCTCCGTGAAAAGTTTCACTTTGTTATTCTGTGTGTAACACGCACGGTTTGATTTTTGTACCAAAGAGCGGTTTTTTCAAGCCCAACCTTTAGTGAAATCGTGGGTTTCCAACGCAGGGTTTTTTGGGCGCGGGTAATATCGGGCTTGCGTTGTGAAGGGTCCTCTGCCGGAAGTGGTTTATAGGTTACCCTTACCTCTTTTACAGTTTTTTTCACTAATTCTGCCAGCGCATTCATCGTAAACTCCCCCGGGTTGCCGAGGTTAATCGGGCCCTCGGCATCGGATGTGCCCATCGCGACAAGCGCCCGAACCATGTCGTCTACATAACAGAATGAGCGTGTTTGAGTACCATCGCCATAGATCGTGAGCGGCGCTCCTTTGAGCGCTTGGGTAATAAAGTTCGCAACTACCCGCCCGTCAGTTTGGTCCATTCGCGGACCGTAGGTGTTGAAAATCCGCACGATCCCGGTGTTGAGGTTGCGTTTCCGGCGTACAGTATAAATGAGGGCCTCGGCGAACCGTTTTGCCTCGTCATAGCAGCTGCGCGGGCCATATGAGTTTACGTTTCCCCAGTACGACTCTTTTTGGGGGTGCTCAAGCGGGTCGCCGTATACTTCTGAAGTTGAGGTATGTACAAAGCGGGTTTTGCCTTTTACCAAGGCGAGCACATTTTTTACGCCCAACGAACCCACCAAGAGCGTTTCTTCAGGATACGCTCCGTAGTATTTCGGTGAGGCAGGGCTGGCGAGGTTGTAGATCAACTCCCACTTCGTCTTGATAATCGAGGCAGGAAGGGGCTGGGCAATGTCGGCTTTGATGACCATTAGATCCGCATGCTTCTGGAGATTTTCTCGCGAACCGCTCGAAAAATTATCCAGTACTGTTACGCGATGCCCGGCTGCAAGCAGCGCGTCCACCAGATGCGAGCCAATGAATCCCGCCCCACCGGTGACTAAAATATTTTTGATACGCGTATTCATCTTTTTTTGTTTAGAAGTTTACTTCGAGTAAATGGGAGAAGTTTACTTCGAGCGCCAGAGGCGCGAGAAGTGTAGTAGCGCAAAATATGCGTGCGGTAGAAAATCGCCGCGGTATCTACAAGAATGTGGCGGATTTCAGCGCGGTTGATGCCCGTGGTTTGAAAGTTATAACGCATATCAATCGGGCCTTCGCTGATTTTCGTAAATCCAAGAGCGTTGGCGACAACCAGTAGCTCTAAGTCAAAGGCGTAACGCTTCACGAGTACCCGTGGCAACACTTTTGCTAAAACTTGGCGTTTGAAGACTTTGAGACCGGTTTGCGTGTCGCGCACCTTGAGGCGGAATAATATCCGGATTAGCACTTGATAGATCCAACTGTACAGGCGCCGTATCCGCGGGTAATTGACCTTGCTCATCGGGTGCCGTTTACTGCCGATCACGATGTCGGCGTTCAGCGCTTCCATTAATTTTGTGAGGCGCACGATTTGCTTGGGGTGAAAATCACCCCCTGCGTCCAAAAATGTGACGAGCTCTCCTTTCGCGTGCCGCACGCCATAGGTGAGTGCTCCGCCTTTGCCGTGGTTGTGCTTGAGCGTCAGAACTTTTACGCGTTCACTCTTCACGCGGCGTGCTTGGGCGCTCGTGTTGTCATGCGAGCCGTCATCCACCACGATCACTTCGTATTCGCTCAAATGCCGATTCATTGTTGCCACCACATCGCGCACGGTCGTGCGGATGTTTACCCCCTCATTATAGGCGGGAATGATGATAGATAATTTCATAATAATTGCGGGCAGGGGGCAATCTGACTTCATTGTTTACCCCGAGTTTATCGAGGGGAGCGTGTACCCCACAGTGCAAATGGTAGTTGTACCGCCAAAGCAGCCGCGGAACTGTACGTCAAAATCGTTAAAAACTGGGCAAATCCCTGAGCGCTGGTAGTATAGAGAATAATCTGCGCGAGTGCAATAACCAAGAGCGGCCAGACAAAGCGCGTGCGGTTGATTGCCAGCAGATACATCGTAGTCATCGTCGAAAGCGTCACAAAGAGCATCGCGAGTGAATACTGCCCAAGGTACGGGGCAGCCGCGCGAAACGGCTCGCCATAAAGGAATTGAATTACGAGTGAAGGCCAGAGCGAGAAGCCGAGTACGATGATGCCCGAAGCCGCAAGTGTCATCCCGAATCCCCCCAGGAAAATTGGTAGTAGGTTTTTGCCTTCCCGCTCGGCTGTAGCGGCAATCGGCTGGAGGGCACCCATAATCGGCATCGAAAGATACAAAGGAATATGCCCGATTGTCGCCAGAGCACCATACATCCCAGCCGCCTCGGGCGCGAGGGCGTGTTTTACAAAAATGACATCCGTAAAGCCCAGAGCCGTTACCGCGCCCAGCCCGATTAGAGTCGGCACCCCGAACCGGAATAATTCTTGACCGCTAAAACTTTTCTTAGTTGGAGCAGGTAAACCACGCATTAAATAGAAGCGCCCGACTATAAATGAGAAAACCGCGCCGATTGAGAGGCCCAGCACCCCGCCGGTCGCCCCCAATCCGGCCGCGATCAAACCTAAGCCGGCGCCCAAGCGCCCTAAAGTATCGGCCAAAAACGATCCGGATAAAGCAAAGAAACGCTGCACTCCTTGCAAGCCACCGCGCACGACCGGCAGGCCGAATGCGGCACACACCGCGCCAACAATACCGATTACGGTCCACACGGAACGGATATTCAGAAAGTCCGCGATCACAAATGCCGAAAGGACAAAAACGACGCTCACAAGCGCGGCTAAAGGATAGAGCCGTTTTTCAAACCAATGCAGCAAAGCCGAGATCTTACCTTTGTCGGTGTGCGCCGCGTCGGCGGCGACAAAGCGTGTCACCACAGTGGTGAGGACGTTGATCGGCACGTTTAAAAGGGTGAGAACCGTAATCATCGCCACTACTTCGCCGTACCCCACCGGCCCGAGCATCCGGGCGGCGAGCACATTAAAAAGATAGCTGCCGAAGTTGGCAACGTTCATTCCTACCAGGAGCACCGTGCTCCCCCGAAAAAGCGCTTTTAACGCCACACAGGTATCCTAGCGGAATTACCCTTTCTCTTCAATCCCGTACCTGTTAAAATAAATGTGTTCGGAGTGGCTTGTCTCGACGAATGGAGAGGTTTACCTCGAAGGATTGGAGAGGTCGCATAGTTGGCCTAGTGCGCGGGTTTGCTAAACCCGTTGGGGCGTAAGCCCCTCGAGGGTTCGAATCCCTCCCTCTCCGCCACCCTACGTTAAAACTTCGGGTGGCTTTCAGCCACACGAACTGTAAGTAGGGTGTCACCCGTAGCCTTGTGCGAAGGGTGGCAGATAATTTTTATGTATTATGTATATTTGTTAAAACTTAGCAATAATTCCATCTATACAGGCTCTACTCCCGATTTAAAGCTAAGGATTAACCAACATGAAAATGGGTACGCGCTTTCCACTAAGAATTTACGTCCTGTTAAGCTAATCTGGTTCTGTGAGTTTCCGAGTAAAATAAAGGCGTTAAGGTTTGAAAAATATTTGAAGTCCGGATCTGGCCAAGCATTTAGAAATAATCATCTTATTTAAGAAAGGTGTCGTATGAACTTACAAAACACAGAACGAGTTCTGTCGCCAAGATCGGCAAAGCGTTAGGCGTTGCCATAGAAGGTCTGATTTAGAATAATTATGAAAAATAAACTTGAAGATCCTATTCAAAACCCAGAAAACATGGAATGGAACGAAAAAGTAAAATTGATTATTTCGGACGTCGACGAGACCATTGCAGATTTATATACAGAAGCAACACCTGAAATGATTGCAGAGTTGGAGAAAATTCTCTCGGAAAACAAAGTGTTGTTTTTGATTTCAGGCCAAAGTGTAAAAAGCATTCAATGGCGAATCGTTGACCATATCAAAAAAGAGTTGAGGAAGAGAATCATAATTGGCCATTGTAGCGGGGCTGAAGTTTGGGGTTTTAGCGAAGATGGAAATTTGAGAGATTCGCCATTCTATAGCCTTTACGAAACTGCGTTATCGGAAACACAAAAATAAAGTTGGCGCGATGTAATTCAAGAGCTTGTTGAGGAATTCAAACTGAAAACACTACCGACAATGCCAATAGTAAAATTCGAGAAAAAAACCAAAGGAGACCCGCTATCAATTATGCTAGAAGATCGCGGCCCACAAATAACTTTTGAAATTGTGAATGGATACGATTTATCACCCGAACAAGCTCAAAAGCTTGAGGTAGAAATACCACAAACTCATGGTCAATATGATTTGCGAATTCCAATTTTGGAACGAGCAGAAAAATTGTTAGCAGAGAAGGGGTTGCCTATAACACCAAGATTAGCGGGCGTATTTGCAATTGATTTCGCTCTCAAGGGCGTTTCTAAAACTACCGCCGTTAAAAATGTTATTGAGCATGATTCAATTTTAAGTTCGCTAGGAATTCGCAAATCTGATATTGAAAATCCGGAAAGTATGGAAGTTTGGGGCGATAAGTTTTCTGTAGTCCGAGGTGGCACAGATAGACACATTAGCGAAGCTCTGCCAAAGGAAGTTCGTTCCATAACTTTCCGAGAGGAAAAACCCGAAGAGTTTTTGGAAGGGTATAATACCGTTGTTTGGAAGGGCGAGAAGCACTTGCATGATGGTCTTTTGGAATTTTTGAAATCAAGGAGTTAAGAAAGAATTTGCCTACCCGCCTTTGGAGGGAATTCAGTAAGGCCGGGCGCTCGCTTTAACCAGGCTGAATCCTGTGATATCTTTAGTTGATGGATGGGTTCAATTTCAATCGGTTTCGACCGCGCTTTACTTTCAAACGCCCCACTCTCCGACTCTCTTTCAAAACACTAGCGATCGGCGTCGCTGCCATCGGAATCGTCTTAGTAGTAAGTCTCGCACTTAAATCAAAACAATCCCCCCCCAAAAGAAGTATATGTTAACCCGTATGAGACGCTTATTGGGGTCGCTCTATCGCCCAAAAACTACGAGGGAGAAGATTTCAATTCTTTCTTCACTAAAGCTAAAGAATTAGGCAACACTGTCAGCTGGACGGGACCCTGGCAAGAGTTTTCCAAGACCAATAACGCCGCCGAGGCGCTGATGACGCGTGCTAAACAGAACGACTTTATGCCCGTCATTATTACCGGTCCGACGATCGAGGAAGTTCAAAAGGGCGGCTATCAAACAGAGATGGCCGAGGCGATCGGAAAATTTGTTACTGTCGAACAGCCAAAGTACTTAGGTATCGGCAATGGGATTGATGAATTCTTCCTTGATTCTCCAGAATTGCTGACAACATATGTAGAGTCCATCAAAGAGACTCTCACCCGTGTCCGGTCAGTTTCAAGTAGCATTAAAGTTTTCGCCACCCTTCAATACGAGAGAAGTAGCGGCTTAAACGGTGGTCTCTTTGGCGGTGAAAATGACGAATCAAAAAATATTCTCAAAGATATTTTGCCGCAATTGGAGCCGTTCGATTTTATCGCCTTTACTACTTATCCGGGACTAATCTATAAAATACCGTCTGAGCTGCCCAATGATTATTACACCAAAATTAAATCGTTGACGACTAAGCCAGTTATTTTTACCGAAATCGGCTGGTCTCGTAGCGTTCCAGCCGAGGGTTATGACGGTAGTGAATCAGCCCAAGTAGAGTTCATTAAGAAATTCCGCGATCAGATGAAAGATGTCCAGCCCAAGATGCAGCTTTGGTCGTTTTTATACCCGCAAAAGGTAAAATCGCCTTTCGATACAATGAGCTTACTAGCCGATGATCAGGAAACGTCACCTGGCTTTGAGGCCTGGAAAACAAAATAATAAAAAGTGTCTCAGCTAAAGAAAAACTTGTCATGTCATAGGCAGATCCGCCTCTGGCGGAAAAGTATGCGTTCAGAAAAAGGATTTGCGACGCTCATTATTGTTATCGCCGTGTTAATCATCGGCGCCGGGGTCGGCGGATTATTTATTTACCAAAAACAGAAAACAGTGCCGTCAATGCAAGAGTCATCTGCAGAGATAGATAAGAATGATACGTACGGATTCGACATTAGTAAGCAAAATTGTTCAGGAGACTATGTTCCTTTCACACATGACTTTGTAGATGAAACCAGTGTTGAACTGATTGTGCCGCCCGGCGGTACGGGAAGCGGTAAGAATCTTATGGGAACAGAATTTAAGACGCACTCCTTTATTCAGGTGAAAGGAAATGCCCAGGTCTACGCGCCCATTGACCTAACTTTAATTCAAGGGTTACATTATCTCGAAGAAGGTAGTAACCAATACCTTCTCATTTTCGAATCCGGTTGTATTCGTATCCTATTTGATCATATTCTTGAACCAGTAGACTCAATCCGAAGTGCTTTTTCCCAAGCTCCATCCGTAGACATTGATGAGCTGCAACAGTCCGGCTCACAGATCCCTGGTCTTGTGGCGGTCGAGGCTAATCCCCAAATAAATCTTAAGGCGGGCAATCTTATTGGTTCAACAAGTGGTACGAAACTCGCCCACCGCTTTGATTTCGGTGTTTATAATTTTGGGAAAAAGAGTTTCCTCGCCGAAAACCCCGAATATCAAAGAGAGTGGCGCTATGCATATGCTGATTGTCCTTATGACTACTATCCGGAAGAGAAACAAAGATTTTACTATTCTCTCTTTGCGAGCGCTAACGGTCAGGACCCGATTCCAAAAACATTTTGCCGTAATTAAATGACGGCATCTCGCAACTACGAATTCGGGCAGTATATGAACATCCACTTTTTGGATGGATTGCCACCAACGCAAACGCTTATTCTTAAGCGCGCTCCGACCAAAAAGTTTGCCTCCAATTATTACGCAGGAATCGGTGGGGGCGTGGAAGAGGGCGAAAGTTTAGAAACCGCAACAAGGCGCGAATTGTTTGAAGAAACTGGCTTAAAACGAAACGATCTCACCCAGTTCGGAATACTGAATGTCAACGGGAAAAAAATGATTCACTATTTTTCGGGTATTTTGGAGGCTACACAAGAAATTACAAGTGACGATGGTGCGTTGCAGTGGGTTGGCTTAGCGGAGTTGTTTAAACGAAAAATAATTCCCTCAACTGCCCTTATGCTTCGGGAATGGCAGCGCCGCGACTTTGCCTTAGATCGCGCATTCACCATGTATATTCGCTCCGACCACAACGCCGAGGGCATGGCAATTAATATTACAATCGAAAAAGTCAAAGAGGGATTACATGCCTGAAATCGAACGCGGGTCTGAATACTCAGAAATTGCTGTTGATGAGCAGGCAGTGAAAATGCGAATCGGTGAAGCGCTTATGGCCGCGCCTACGTTGTCGGAGTTGTGGGAAGAAATCCATCGCCAAGAAAAGCTGACAAACGAATTTACGCTCAATAAAATCGATGCCGCGGAATATAGGCAACGGCTGATAGACTTAAACGAAAAGGCAAAAGGAATAGTAGAGCTCGAAACGCTTGATGAATTCATTATTGCTTTAGAGTACTTGGGCGTGAAAGGCGAGGAACTGTACGAGGTTGTGAGTCACGAACAGGCGCACTTTGAAACTGCGGATGAGCTCGAACTTAGCCCGGCATATATGATTCGGCTTTATATGATAGACAAGATTAGATTTGGCAAGTGCTACGGTGTTATTTCTGATTACGACAGTTTATCTACCAATGAGCAGATTCGAGAAGCAAACATGCGGGTCAGTATGGCACCTGAATTTTTGAGCGAAACAGACCTCAAAGTTTTTGAAGGCACAGAGTTTTATGACGAGTTGCGGCAATCTTTGCGGAAAGAAGACCAATGACCGCCCGTTGGGGTTGCCAAAGACGTCCTGCGTGAGTTACGAAAGTAATATGAAGATTACTAAATTTGGACATTGTTGCTTGTTAATAGAAGTTGAGGGGCTACGCATTCTGACCGACCCAGGCAGTTATTCGGAAGGTTTTGAAAACTTCACCGATATTCATGTGGTGCTGATCACCCACGAACATCCTGACCACCTGCACATTGATTCACTCAAAACAGTACTCAAAAATAATCCGGACGCAAAAATCATTACCAACACTGGGGTCGGAAAATTATTGGACGTTGAAAAAATCGCGTATGAAATTGTTGACGATCAAAAAAGTACCACCAAGAAAAATATTTTAATCGAAGGGTTTGGTACTAAGCACGCACTTATGTATGAGACCTTGCCGGTGGTTGAGAACACGGGCTACATGATCGCAAACCGACTATTTTACCCCGGTGACGCATGGACAAATCCAAACCGAAAAGTTGAAGTTTTGGCCTTGCCAGTGGCTGGGCCGTGGATGAAAATCGCGGAAGCGATTGATTACGCCAAAGAAATAAAACCGAAGCTTTGTTTTCCGGTGCACGACGGCGGGCTCAAAAAACCAGGCGTTGTACACGCACTCCCGCCCAAGGTGTTTATTCCATTAGGGATTGCGTTTAAGGTAATCGAAATTAACCAAACGCTCGAACTGTGATACGAACAATAAAGATGGACAAAATCGATTTCAAAAAAGATTTCAAAGAGCTGTACGGTACCGGGCAGACGCCCGCGCTTGTGAATGTGCCGCGCCTCAAGTTTTTGATGATAGACGGCAAGGGCGAGCCCACTGGTTCAGTGGAGTTTCAAAACGCGGTTGAGGCGCTCTATGGCCTTAGCTTTACGATTAAATTTGATCTCAAGAAGGAAGGCACAACCCCAGAATATAGCGTGGCTCCACTGGAGGGTTTGTGGTGGATGGCAAACGGCAAGCAGTTTGATATGCATGCTAAGCAGCAGTGGCGCTGGACGCTGATGATCGCCCAACCACCGCACATCAAAGACATCAACGTAATCACGGCGATCAAGAAATTGCGTGCGAAAAAGCCCAACCCCGAAATTGAACAAGTACGCTTTGAGGCGTTTACTGAAGGCCGCTGCGCGCAGATTTTACACATCGGCCCATACGCTGAGGAAGCTCCGACAATCGCGCTCCTTCACGAGTTTGCGAAGCTTCATCATTACAAACTGCACGGCAAACATCACGAAATCTACTTAGGCGATCCGCGCCGCTCAAAGCCCGAAAAACTGCGTACAATCTTGCGCCACCCAGTGTCGGTCTAAGATGGCCCACGGACTCAAAAGTGGAGTATACGAACACTACACGGGGTTGCTTGTATTTGTACTTGGTGTTGCGCGGCATTCCGAAACCGAAGAAAAGTTTGTGGCCTATATTCCGCTCGCGCCCAAACGCGGTCCGCGCATTACAGTGCGTCCACTCACGATGTTTTTTGAAGATGTAGAAGTCAATGGTCAAAAGCGTTCTCGTTTTCGTTATGTCGGCGCAGAAATGCCGGAAGACCTTGCCAACAAATATAAATCGATGAACGAATGGGGACAACCGGGTGAAAAAAGTTAGACCCGGCATTTATCGGCATTATAAAGGAAGGGACTACGAAGTGTATGGCGTGGCTGTTCATTCTGAAACAGAGGAAAAGCTCGTTGTGTACCGCTCACTCTACGGCAACTACCGCTTGAATGTCCGACCACTCAAAATGTTTTTTGGAAATGTGGAAATCGGAAAATATAAAGGCTCGCGCTTTGTGCTTGTGCAAGAGTTTAACGACAAGTAAATGAAACCAAAACAGGGCAAATCCGTAATGAGTGAGTTCCAGCCGTCGTTGACGGAGTGGTTTGCTCAAATCGGCGAGGTTGAAGAATCGAATGCGTTTCGGCAAGAAGATAGCGGGAAAAACGATCGACTAGAAACGCTCTATCAAACAGCGGGTCTTAAATATGAGCGCCCAACAATTTTTCAGGCCTCGGACCTTTTTGAAAAATCTCCTGCTTTTCAGGATTTTCTAACTAAGCACGGGCAGGAGTTGTGTGCGATCCGCCTGGTGCCTAAAGATAAAAACTTGCCCAAGCTGCGCAAGCGCGGTCTTTCAATTAAAGAGTGTTATGAAACTTGGGCTCTGAAGCAAAACATTGATCCTAAGTTGTACACAGCCGAAATTCTCCCTCACAGCGGAATATTGTTGTGGTCGACAATTTTTGTAGTGAAAAAGAATGTAGTTTTTGGAGAAATCATAAGCGGCCTGCACTCTCAACTTACGCACGGCGACACCAAAACCGAGCCCTTCCAATTCCGTTATGATTTTTCCAAATGGCAGTGGTCAAAAAATAATCAAGCGATGAAAAAAATTGTAAAGGCAACCATCGCGCTGCTTAACGTTCCGCAACAATCTATTCGTCGCACTCTTACAAAAGAACTTGGCGCGCAGTTTACCCGCCAGCATTTGATGGGTTACTTTGAAACAACCGTATGGCCCGACGGAACCATTTATTATATTGATTACAACCGCGTGCTCTCTACCTATATCCCCACTCCGCCTGCATTTACGAAAAAATTATCCGCATTGTTGAGTGGCACTCCTGCGTACGCAGGGGTAGTTCAAGCGCCCGCCACAAAAGTTGAAGAACGCACGCTTGGCAAAGTTGATTTTGAAGCGGGCACAATTTTGGTCTGTGACAATACCGATGTTCGCTATTTGTCGTTTATGAAAAAGTCTGCGGCAATTGTTACTGAACGTGGAGGGGTTTTAAGCCACGCGGCAATTATTGCCCGCGAACTCAAGAAGCCCTGCGTGGTGGGGGTAAAGAATTTGCTTAGAAAGATTAAGCAGGGCGATCTTATTCAAGTTGATGCTAACAAGGGGACGGTTACTGTTTTGCCGAAGTCTCTGAGCCGTTGAAAAACTAACCTGTTTTTAGTAAGATTAGGCAAGTTCGATTGTTCCTCAAATCAGATTGCGCGAAATGTTTGCATTTCGCGCAAAGAGGAGGCACAAAGTTTTAATTGCGATGGCGCCGCAAGGCGACAAGCCGAAAACTTTGATGCCGACGAGCGCCTATAGCTCAGGGGATAGAGCGCGTCCCTGCGGAGGACGAGGCCGGAGGTTCGAATCCTCCTAGGCGCGCCAGAAGTAGTAAACTAGAGATAAATGAGAAACGTTTTTAGCAAACAGGATTTTTTTAGAATTTTGTTATTGGTTCTTTCAATAGCAGGACTTCTTTTTTGGTGGTTCAGTTATCGTCCCCAAGCAGTTAAGCGCCACTGTTTTTATAGTACAGGGGACGATGGTACAGCTAATATTGAAAAATTCGATTATTATCACGTTAATGACAAAGTCCGTTTTGTTCAGAAGTCTATGTCGCAATACGAAAAATGTTTAAGAAGTCGAGGTTTTTAGTAAGCTAAGCAAGAAACATTGAGATCTAAGATCTAATAGGAGACAGAACCTGTCGCACAAAAAAATTTATGAATTCGAGTAAAAATAGAAAATTAGCAAATATTCTTCACGTCGTAGGGTTAGCATGGTTAATTTTAGTAAGTCTGCTAATTATCGTTTCAATCATAGGAATATTTATTAGTGAACCCAACTTATTTCTTGGATGGAAAAGAGTAACCGAGGTCTTTAGTCCTTTCAATATTACTAATTTCATTGTTACCGTGATTATTGTTTCACCAGCTATAATAGCTTTTAAACTTGAAGAATATTTTAATAATAAATAAGTGAACATAAAAAAGTGAAGCTACAAACTACAGGGAAAATTATCATTTTAGGAATAGTTGTCATCGCTGGATTTTATTTTTTTTCGGTTAATAGCGCTAATACAAAGAGAATGCCTTCTGAGTTTAGGAATGATAATGAAGCTTTCAAAGAATCCGTGCTGGCACTTGCGGAGGCCCGAGATTTAACGCAACCCCCTGAAGAGATTGGCAATGAATTATTTGATTTATCAGACGAGACAGTGGGAAAAATTGAATCATTGAATCGGGAAGGCCTTTCTCTGAGTGGACAGGTTAGCGATGATTATCTGGACTCTTTAGATTCGGAACTGAAGATTATGTACCGCGAAAAACTTATTAAAGGAACAGAATTATGGTTTGAGGGTTACAATGAGCACAAGGCGACGAGCTCCCAAGATTCAGTTATTAAACAATTAGAAGGAAATAAACTCATTATGGAATGGATCGATTGGTTTGAGGGAAAGAAAGGTGAAATAGGAGACAAGATCTTCTGAAAACTATTAATTTTTCTGGAGAAACGGATTCCATCATCAAGTAACTTTTATGGCAAGCGGTTTGGAACTAAAGAAATTCACGAAATCAAGAATCAAAACGGTACGCACCTTAGTAACGGCCGAAGATTGGGATGCTGCTGCCTATATGATGGGTTATGTTCTTGAGACAGCTCTCAAAGCTGCAGCATGTAAGGCTTTACATTTAACAGGTTATCCAGAGAGAACTAGAATAAAACATATTGATAACTGCTTTATGACTCATAAGTTTGACCAATTGTTAACAGTGAGTGGTTTAAGCGACATCTTTACCGTTGCCGGCTTGCCAGGGCCAAGTACAAATTGGTCAGAATTTGTACAATCTTACCCTGGAGAATGGACTAACATGCGATATGATCCTAATACAATCATCCAATTTGACAAACCAGTGGTAGAGAGGCTATTCCAAAATTTAATATCCGATAATGAAAGTATTATTAAAACAATTCAGAGTAAAAGCCGATGGTAGACTTCGATTTTATCGAAAAATTAAGAGAAATAAAAAAGGAAATTGAGCAATCAAAGGGCACTGTTTCATTGTTTGCCATATTGAAAATTGACGAATTAACTGACAAATGGACAGTCATACTGAGTGCTTCATGGGTTAAACCATCCGAGTTCAAAGACACCTTCCTTTACTTGAGGGGCTTGCTATTAGCAAGATTAGATCAAGATCAACGGCATTCTATTGCTCGGATGGGTATTTTTGAACCCAATAACCACTTAGTCCAGATGCTCTTGGATAAATACCAAGGTGATGAGTATATAGATAGCGACGAAGCGGTAAATGGCAATCTTATTCACGAAGGCTACATTCTGGTAGCAAGCAAGGAAAAACAGCGGAGTTCTTCGATCAAATCCAAGACATAATGTTATTTCTAGGTATAGTCCTTTTTCAATTTATTGCTGGGGATAGAGATTCGGAGACGGTGGTTGGTACTCAAAACAAAAATATGAATTTTATGCAAAATGAATCTCAAAGATAAAGTTGTTGTAATCACGGGCGCGAGTCGCGGTTTAGGCAAAGCGTTAGCGCTCGCGTTGGCAAAAGAAGGCGCAAAGCTTGTATTGGGTGCCCGTTCTAAAAATGAGCTTGATGAACTTGCGAAACAAACGGACGCCGTTGCGGTTGCCGCGGACGTAACCCGCGAAGAAGAAGTCCTCGACCTGGCAGAAACTGCCGTTAACAAGTTTGGGCGCCTTGATATCTGGATCAACAATGCCGGGATGTGGATTCCACACGGGCTAATTGTTTCCTTAGATATGAAGCGTGTGCACGAAATGGTCGAGGTTAACCTTTTTGGCACGATCTACGGCTCAAAAGCTGCTCTGCTTCAAATGCAAAAACAACATAAAGGCACAATTGTGAACATTTTGTCGACGTCCGCATTGGAAGGTAGGGCCGGATCATCCGGATACGGGGCAAGCAAGTTTGCGACTCTTGGATTTACAAAGGCGTTAGTAAAAGAAGCAGAACCTGAGGGTATACACGTAATTGCAATATATCCGGGCGGAATGCGAACCCACCTCTTTGACGAAAGTAAGCCGGAAAATTATCAAGACTATATGGATCCCGCTGAAGTTGCACAAAAAATTGTCGAGAATCTCAAACAAGAAGAGCCAGAGGCAGAACTCATCATTAAAAGAAAAACCGCGTAGATATAGTATTCTGCAACTGTGTCAGAGCACTCGAGACAAGAAAAAATCGTGATCCTTGGGGCAGGGCCGGCTGGGTTGACGGCCGGCTATGAAGCATTGCGCCGCGGTTTCAAAAACGTCGCGATATTTGAGCGCGACGCGCAAGTGGGGGGTTTAGCCAAAACCGTGCGCTTCAAAGGCCATCGCTTCGATATCGGTGGGCACCGCTTTTTCTCCAAATCGCCGTGGGTTATGGCATGGTGGCGCTCAATGCTTGGCAAAGATTTTCGACCAGTCGAACGTTTATCCCGCATCTACTACAAAGGCCGCTTTTTTCACTATCCTTTAGAGCCATTTAACGCTCTTAAAATGTTGGGGGTTTGGGAAGCGATGTTGATTGTTCTTTCGTATTTGAGGGCGCGGCTTGCCCCGATTCAGCCCGAAGACACATTCGAAGCGTGGATGGTGAACCGCTTTGGATGGCGACTCTATAAAACATTTTTCAAAAGCTACACCGAAAAAGTGTGGGGGGTGTCCACGAAAGAACTCTCCGCGGATTGGGCACGGCAGCGGATTCGCGAATTCACGCTGGGGATGGTAATCCGCCAAGCGTTAACCGGAAGTAAACAGAACGGGAACGGCGTGATTACCAAAACGCTCACACGCTCGTTCCATTATCCAAAACTAGGCCCCGGGATGATGTGGGAAAAGACAGTACGGGAAATCGAACATCGCGGGGGACTCGTGGCAACGCAGACAAGCGCCGTGGCGCTCTATCATGCGCGCGCTACATCATTAGAGATCGTGCTTGCACGCGAAGCAAAACCGGTTAAAGCGGATTGGGTGATTTCGACCTTACCCCTGCCGCGTTTACTCGAATTATTGGTACCCGCGCCACCCGAGCCGGTGCGCCACGCTTTGGAAGCGCTGCGCTACCGGGATTTCTTGACCGTAGTACTGGTGGTCAAGCGTGCGCACGTTTTTCCTGACCAATGGCTGTATATCCACGAACCGCATGTGAAAGTGGGGCGGATCCAAAATTATAAAAATTGGAGCGAGGCAATGGTGGCCGATAAAAAGATTACTTGTTTGGGGATGGAGTATTTTGTGAATCAATCGGACGAATTGTGGGGCGCGGCGGATAAAGATTTAATCGCGCTCGCCACCACGGAACTTGCCCGGATTGGGCTCGTGCGCCCGGGCGAAGTTGAGGGCGGGACCGTCGTGCGCGTGCTGGAAGCGTATCCGATCTACGATCGTGGGTATAAGACCCATGTGGCAACAATCCGCCAGTACCTTGCGCGTGCGATCCCGAATCTTATTACGATCGGGCGGGGTGGGTTGCACCGCTACAACAACCAAGACCACTCCATGCTCACTGCCCGCGCCGCGGTTGCCAAAATTGCCGGTGAAGATGTTGATCCCTGGGACGTGTACGATGAAGATAGCTATTTGGAATCAGTCTCATAGCCACCTTCATGTAACTGCACCTTCCCAAGTCGGGCTGCAACCTACAGGATGCCTCGTCGACGTAGTTACCACTACGCCTCCTCGGCCTCATGAGGTTTCGCTCTGACTTGGAAACGTTCGTTTCAAGAAGGAACTATGAAACTGATTCTGGAGTCCCAAACATGAAGATTGTACGCTTCAACTGGTTTACGACTTTTCTTTTAATTGTTCTTTTAGGCGTGGGCGCGCTCGGCGCGTTTTGGGGTCTGAATAAACCGCTGTTGTGGGCGGACGAGGCCGAAACTGCTCTGATTGGCCGCAATACAATGCGCTTCGGCTACCCGACCCCGTGGGATGGTACGACACTTGTCACCCAGCAAGAGGGGGCGGATGCGCACCAAATCGGGGACGCGCTGGTGTGGACGTGGCATCCCCCGTTGCAGTACTACCTCATTGGGATCTCATTCAAATTGTTTGGCGAAAGTCCCTCAAGCGCCCGCGCGCCGTTTGCACTTTTTGGTTTCTTAGGGATCTGCGCTTTGGCGGGTGCGGCGTGGACGATCGGTAAAAACGCGCGTTTCGCCCTGATCGTCACAACACTCGCGGTATTTTCGGTGCCGCTGATGCTCTACCTACGAGAGGCGCGCTACTACGGCCTACTTTTTTTTGCCGGCGCGCTCGTGGCATGGGGCTTAGCAAAGATTCGGCGGGGCGAAGCGGGCGCGATTACTCTGCTGGGGGTGGGAACGCTCGTGGCGGTTTTCTCCAATACAGTCGCGGGTATTGTCCTCACACTAGTCGCGGCAACTTTCGCGTTGTGGGAACCGCGTAATCGCGCCCGCCGCGGGGTGCAACTGCTGGCCGCCCTAGCCCCTACGATTCTGTTTGCGGTGGGTTGGCTGTTGTTGTCTGATCCGCTTCAAACACTGAACCGCCAGATTGCCGGACAGCCGAACGTGCCAACGGTTTGGACGCTGATTGAAAATTATCACCGATCCTTTTTCCCACCGCTGGCGTGGGCAGCAATCGCATTTTTACTGGCTCGCCCACGTGAAAAGGAAGATGAATACAAGTGGATTGTGATTATTGCCCCGCTCATCGTGGGTCTCACGATCTGGACCATTGCAGCCGTGGGATTACCACCCTTCACGCGCTATCTGTTAGCTGCTGCACCTTTTACGTTTCTTGTCTTGGGATACGTTTTATGGCGGATTTTTGAGTGGTCGGGGGTAGTGGGGGTCTTGGTGATTGCGATTGTAGCCGGCACGACGCTTGCGACAAACCTCCCCAGTTGGTCGCGCGAGGCGCTCACGCGCGCTCATGGGCCGTTCATCCCGCAGGAAAAAGTATCCTACCTGCCCCAGTTTTCTCAAGAGTTACAGAATCACTTTCCCGGTACACTCGAGGCGATTAGCGTTTTTTTGAGACATGCTGCGCCAGAGGGGGACCGGATTCTGACTAACTACGAGCGGGAAGCAATTATTTTTGCAACCGGCCGAAATGTGTTGGGCGCAAAAGAAGATCTGAGCACGCGCCCGCAATGGCTGATCCCCCGCCCCAACCCATTTTTGTGGGAATTCGAGACGATCCCTCCCCAATACGAACCGTTCGTACTGGATGCCCCCAACACGCCGGTTGAGAATTCACCGGAGCTTGGCGAACATTATTTTGGCACGCCTCCAACACAACCGCCCCTTGTGATCTATCACCTGCGCCGCGCGCCGTTGAAAGACGGCTTCGACCCCGCTACAATTTTAAGGTAGGAATAAAGGAATAGATGACCAAACGTTTTTTTATTATGTTTGTGATTGCGGCCGCACTGATTGGCATGAGTGTGTGGTATTTTTCACCGAAGCAAAAAGCAGTACGCGCCGCGCGCGCTTTACAAACGTTTCATGCTAAAGGTGAGCAAACATTCAAATGGGGAATCGGGATTAACGACTACCCTACGAACGATTTATCCCCCACGGTCCCCCCCCAAGTATTAGACCGTGTTGCTGAACTGGGCGCGAACTGGGTGCGCTTTGACATACCGGGCTGGCAAGAGCAACAGCTGGGGTATACCGAGGTTACCGTGAACGAAGCACTCAAGCGTAAAATCCACGTCGCGCTTGGGTTCAACCCCGTAGCGGAGGAGAAGATCATTGAAGTTAAAAATCCGTACGAAGACGGTTACGAAAAAGGAAAACAACTCGCCACCCGCTTCAAAGATCGCGTGCGTTACTACCAAATTTCAAACGAGATCGGTTCGAACGCAATCAAACCAAGTTGGCCCGGGGATACGATTGAATCGTACGACCGCAAGCTTTACAAGCAAGTACTAGAATGGGGCAAGGGCGCTGCAGACGGGGTACGCGCGGCCGACCCTGCCGCCCAGCGGATTTTTACCGGCAACTGGATTACCTATGGATTCTTTGACGAGGCCATTAAAGACGGATTAGATTTTGAAGTTTTGGGTTGGGATTGGTACGGCGGAGCGAACGGCACGTTCGATCTATCGAAAGTCGAAGCCAACGGCGGCGTGATTGACTTAACTGCCAAGCTAAAAAGTTATGGCAAGCAATTGTGGATTACGGAAGCAGGGGCCGAAGAAGGTAGCTTGCACGGTGAGGAGCGCCAGGCCCGCGCAGTCCGCGAATTCGCCACCTACGTTGCCCGCTCCGGTGATTTTCAAGGATTTTTTCCATTCCGCCTGCACGATGAATCGCATAAGTTTGGCACAAACGAGGCGAATCTGGGACTCGTGAGCTTGAAACGTGCTGAAAACGGCAACTTCTTAACCGGCGAGCCGAAACAGGCGTTTGAGGCCTATCAAACAATTATTTCTCAATATAAGAATCTCAGCATTGCGCGCTAAGGGGGTGTGATGAACTTAACCCGCCGGATCGCCTACAACATGGGGGTGCAGTTTTTTGGCAAAGCGCTCATCACCGTGCTTTCGCTCGTTTTAATCGGGGTGATTACACGCACGTTGGGCGTGTCCGGGTACGGGCAGTACACGACCGCGTTTTCGTTTGTCTTATTTTTTGGGGTCTTAGCCGATCTTGGATTCTTTTCGATTTTAACGCGTGAAGTAAGTCGTGACCCCACCTCTGAGTACGCGACCGAAGCCACGAACGCTATTTTAACCGTACGCACCATCATTGCCGTGTGCGTCTACGCCCTGGCAGTTGGGATCGCTTTTTTAATTCCGGTTTATCCTTTAGTGGTTAAAGTGAGTATCGCGCTTTTGTCAGCAGCGATGTTGCTGCAAACGCTTAACTCCACCCTCGTGGCTGTATTCCAAGCCCATCTAAAGATGGATCGGGCTGTGCTCTCGGATCTCATCGGCCGGGTCGTAATCGTGGCCGGGGTCTTGGCGGTTGCGCAAACCGGAAACCTGCTGTTGATTATTGCTTCCTACATCGTCGGCAACTTCGTCAACCTGGCGTTCTCGGTGTACTTCGTACACCGCCTCGTAAAGCTACGTTGGTCCACGGACTGGGTACTTATCAGAAAGTTGGCGCGCGAGGCGATTCCGATGGGTGTTGTCATTATTCTTGTATCAGTTTATTTCAAAGTGGACGCCGTTATTCTTTCGCTGATGCGCTCCTCCGAGGACGTCGGAATCTACGGGGCGGGGTTCAAGATTTTAGAGGTGCTGAATTTAATCCCCTATATTTTTGTCGGATCAATTTTTCCGGTGATTGTCCAAGCACTTGAACATGAGCGCGAACGCGTGAACGGCCTGATTCAGCAGGCAATTGACGTGCTCGCGGTGCTGGTTTTTCCGGTTTCACTGGGCGTACTGGTGCTTGCTCCGCAGGTCATCCGATTTATCGCGGGGCAGGATTTTGTGGCAGCCAGCACGGTCGGGGTGGGAGGTGTGCCGCTTGCTGCTCCCCACGTCTTAATGGTTCTGATGACCTCGCTGATCTTTGGTACGTTTTCGGTGCTGTTTGCGCATGTGGCGCTCGGATTAAATATTCAACGTCGCCTGATTTTACCCAATGTACTATTTGTCATTTTTAACGTGGGAGCGAATATTCTTTTGATTCCGTACGTAAGCTACATGGGCGCGGCTGTCATTACGGTCGTGACTGAACTCTTGGTATTTACGGTCTATGCGGGTATGATCGGGCGTATGCTCAAATTCAAGTTTAATCCGGCGCTTGTAGTAAAAGCATTCGCTGCCGCGCTCGTGATGGCCGGGGCGGTCTTTCTGATTTCCGAGAAAGGCCTCGTGTTTTCGATTGCGGTCGGCGCGTTCGTGTACGCAGGTCTTATTTTTGCCCTGCGGGCTGTACCGCCGTCCCTCACGCGTTTGATTGCGCGGGGACAAAAATGAAAATCGGGATTGACGCGCAGACCACGGTCGGCCAACCGACGGGGTTTGGATTCTATGTTCAAAACCTAACCGACACACTCTTAAAAATTGATCAAAAAAATAAATACCTTTTATTTTATCCAAAAGGAAAGCGCGATCTCTCAACTCCCGCCCGCCTGTGGCGCGACCAAGCAACAATCCCATTTGAGGCACTCCGCAAGGGCGTGAACGTGTTGCACCACCCTTGTTTTTCCGTGCCAATCATCACCCCAATGCCGGTTGTGGTGACCGTGCATGACCTAATTGCAAACTTTTTTGGCGAAGATATCCCATTTTATTCACGGCTGTTTTTTGCGCGTTGGATGCCGTTTTCTTATCGCTGGGCAACGCGGATCATTGCGATTTCATCCCACACTCGCTCCGACGTGATGCGGGTTTTGAATATTCCCGCAGAAAAAATTCGGGTAATTCCATTGGCGGCTGGCGCGCACTACCGCCCAATTGAAAATAAAGCCGAAATTGCACGGGTGAGAGCGCGTTATAAAATTGCACCCGACTATCTGTTGCATGTGGGCACTTTATCCCCGCGCAAGAATCTTGAGTTTCTGGTGAGGGTGTTTCGCACACTTGCTCCCCAGTACCCCAAACTGCAATTAGTTTTGACAGGTAAAAAAGGCTGGTACTATCAAGGCCTGTTTCATTTAGTACGCAAGGAAGGTCTTACGAAGCGGGTTATTTTTACACAGTACGTCGATGAAGCTGACAAGCCCGCCCTGTATTCTGGCGCGCGCATTTTCGCCTTTCCTTCGCTGTATGAAGGATTTGGTCTCCCGCCTCTGGAGGCAATGGCCTGCGGTACGAGCGTGGTCGCCTCCAACACCTCTTCCGTACCAGAGGTAGTCGGAGACGCCGGAATTCTGCTTTCGCCGCATTCTGAGAAGGAGTGGATTACGACCTTATCGCATCTGCTTAATAATGGCCGTGAGCGCGAAGTTCTGCGCGCGCGCGGGCTTAAACGAGCCCGCTATTTTTCGTGGGAAAAAACCGCTCAAAAAACAATTGAGGTCTATGAAGAAGCAGCACAGCTCAAACGCTGAACTTACAGTTTTAATCCCTTCGTTTAACGGAGTGCATCTTCTGAAGAAGAATCTGCCGGTGGTATTGAGTTTCATCAAAAAAACAATTCCCAACGCACCCGTGATCGTGTACGACGATGGTTCAAGTGATGCCACGCGCGAGCAAATGCGCCAATTTCCGGAGGTTGGCTACATCGCAAGTGCCGAAAACCGCGGGTTTGCCCGCGCAGTAAATGCGGGGATCCGTGCTGTGCGCACCCCGTATGTTCTGCTTTTAAACAACGATGTTATCCCGATCGCTGGGCTCCGCTCCGCGCTTGGCGCTTTGCGCTCGCGAGTAGATTGGTTCGCAGTGAGTGCCCGCCAGCAGCTGCCCGGGGAAGCTCTGGGGGGCGCGGCTTTGCCCGAATTCAAGCACGGACTTTTGCGGCATGTAGATGCGTTTGTTACCAAGCGCGATATTCACCCATTTCCGATCATGTATCCTTCCGGTGGGGCGGCACTTATTCGAGTTGAGTATTTCCGCGCCCTCGGGGGGTTTGAAGCTCTCTTCTCTCCATTTTATTGGGAAGACGCAGATTTGGGGTGGCGCGCCTGGCAAAAAGGATGGGCGAGTATGTGCGCACCAGGGTTTAGCGTGTTGCATGACCACAGCCCGACGATCAAAGGGAACTTCTCAAAATATCGCGTGCACCTTATTGCTACGCGCAATCTTTTTCTGTTTAATTGGCGCGCTTTAGCGGGATGGCGTGTATGGGCGGTGCATTGTGCATACGTGCCTTTGCATCTGCTGAGGGCGATTCTTTCCTTGGACGTCGCCTTTGGGCATGGATTCTTTACGGCGTTGATACGTATGCGTACAATACCCCGCCCGCCGCACTATTCATTTTGGGAAGTGTACCGACAGGCAGGGGGGAGATGATGACAAAAGCGGCGCATGAAAGTTACTTTTCGGAACCGCCCTCTCGCCACTCCAGCGGTGGCTTGGGACTGACTCACTCGCTTGTTGACCCCGATTACCAAATCGGGGACCAAGCTCAACTTCGCTCCGTGAGCTTCCTTAAAGTAACTTTCATGCGCCGAAACTAAGTATGAAAAATAATAGAGACAAAAACCCGCGTGTTGCCTTTTTAACCGAAGCGATTCGGCGCGATATCCAAACGCCATTTCGATTTTTCAAGAAATTAGACGTGCGCCATTTTTACCTCCGCGCGCCTTATGGTGATTTTAATCCGAAGGAATTTGCAACAACCGAACATGTCAATGCGATTAAAGATCTGTGGGCGGCTTTGGATCGATTCCAACCGGATGCGATTCAAGGACCGGAACCGTATGCTTCGCGCACTGCACTTCGGATAGCTCTTTTTACTCGTGCCTATGCCATCAAGCATAAGATCCCCTATTTTTTCCCAATGATTGAGAACCGCCCCGTCCAAAAACGGTTTGGCCCGCTCATTGGGGCAATCATGCGCCGCACCCTACGTTTTTATGCGCGAGATGCCCGCATGGTTTTATGGGGCAACCGCGGAGCGTACCACAGTCTTTTAGAGGCAGGGGTGCCAGAGGAAAAATTACAGGAGTTCTTGCGTAGTGTTTGGGGGGTTGATCAGGATTTATTTTTCCCCGACGAGAAAGAACGCGCGAAAGAACCAACAATTGCATTTATCGGTAGGTTGGATGAAGAGAAGGGGATCCAAGATTTTCTTGATGCGATTCCCTCCGTTGTACGCAGCGTGCCAAAAGCCCATTTTGAGATCATTGGCCGAGGAGCATTGGAAGCAGACGTTAAGCGTTGGATTATTGAACACGGGTATCAGAATACCATTCGGCTTCGAGGTTTAATAAAAGACACTGCGCTTACGCGCGCGTTTCAACGCGCATGGGTTGTCGCAACCCCTTCCCGGACGACGAAACGCTGGGAAGAGCAGATCGGCATGGTTAATCTGCAGGCTATGGCGACCAAAACGCCGGTCGTTTCAACAAAAAGCGGCGCTATCCCGGAATACGTAATTCATGAGCGAACTGGCCTGCTGGTCAGCGAGCGTGATAGCGCCGCGCTCGCGCGCGCGCTCATCTTACTCACGACGAACCGAAGACTTTGGCATACTGTAAGTGAGGGGGGATATGCGCGAGTGCGCGCATTCTACAGCGCACATGCGGTAATCCGCGAGCTCGAGAGGCTCATTATTTCTAAGGTTTTATAATGCTAAAAGTTCCTTTTCCACTTATCCTTTCTTTTATCGGGATTTTAATCGCGCTTGCGGTTGGGGTAAGCTTTTTGTTTCCAGAAAGCATCTTTCCGATATTAATTGGTGCTGGGTTCGTACTTGGCCTCTCGGCGGCGGTTTTGAGAAAGCCCGAGATTGGGGTGCTTGCCCTACTATTCTTTCTCCCGTTTGAACGGTTGCCAACTGCGACACTATTCAACTACACGGTAAAGCTTAATCATGCTGTTGGGCTTTTGACACTTTTTGCATGGGGGATGCACTTACTACTTGGCAGAACGCATTTTACCCGTCCGCGTACATTCCCCTGGGGGTTGGTGTTGACCGTGGCGCTGGGGGTCTCAACGTATTTCGCCCAGAATCGGGAACGCGCAATTGCAGTTTTCCTTTTCATCGTATTTGCCCAGCTCCTTGGGCAGGTGGTATTCCACCTTATGCAAAATAAAATAATTGTCCGGGCGGCACTGCGTATCTTGATCGTTAGCAGTGCGGTTACCGTTATATATGCCCTTTTCCAGTTTGCAGGCGACATGGTGGGAATACCGTCTCAGATTACCGGCCTTGATCCGGGCTACACTCATGCGGTGTTTGGTTTTCCGCGAGTGCACGCGTTCTCCAAGGAGCCGCTCTACTTTGCAAACTACTTATTTATCCCCCTTGGAATCTTTACGGGGTTGATCCTTAACCGTGTCAACTTCGGGGCACCCAAGGGATTTGGCGTTCTCTACATCGCAATGATTTTAACGTTCTTCTTGACACTGTCGCGCGGGGCATTCGTGGGGGCGGCGATGTTCCTGATTGTTCTGAGTATTCTTGCCGCGCGGCGAATTTTTACGACGAAGATATTACTCGCCACGTTTTGGGGGATTGCGATAACCCTCGGGTTATTTTTGGGGATCTTTTCCCAGGCGGGGGAAGATTCACTGGAACGGTTCGTCAGCCATGCCACGATTTCCGACTATCGCGTGACCCGTTCCGGTGAATCAGTATTCGGGCGTTTGAAAGCGTACGGCCAGGCAATTGAGGGCTGGCAGACGAGTCCAGTGATTGGGATTGGCCCGGGAAACTTTGGCCCGTATGTTGAGGATTATCCGGACGAGTCCCCCGCAACGGGTTGGGATATCGTGAACAATCAGTATTTAGAATTGTTAGCAGAAGGCGGGTTCGTCTCACTCGGAGCGTTCTTGATGTTTATTATTGTGATGTTCGTTCGAGCACTCCGGGCGTATCATTTTGAGACTGATTCGCTACGAGGAGGACTGCTTGTGGGGCTGGTAGCTGCGAGCGCGGCTGTTTTGGTTCAGCTTAATTTTTTCTCGACGTTATACATTATTCATCTATGGGTCTTGTTCGGATTGTTGGGCGCCATCACCACATGGAGTTTACGTGAAACGCGGCATTGATTTTTTCGCCCTCGCACTGGCGCTTATAGTTGCCGCTTTGCCCTCCTACATGCTGCGCTTTACAGTTGGTCCGATTCCAACAAATGTATTTGAAGTTGGGGTGGGAATTGTTTTTGTATGGTGGCTCGCGCGGCGCCCTCCCGTGCGAGAAGCGCTTGCCTATTTCCGGCCACTTACAATCCCCCTGATTTTAATAGCGATCGGACTCGTCGTAGGTGTCGTGCGCGCCCCGGATATACAAGACGCGTTGGGATTTGTGAAAAGTTTTTTTGTCGTTCCCATTGTACTTGCCCTCATGTTGAGCTCAGTGATTTCAGAGCGGCAGATGCGTGAGAGGATCGCACGCGCCTTTATATTCGGCGCCTTCATCGTGGTCTTTGAAGCAGCCGCAGCTTGGGTTTTCCGTTCCGGAGTATCCGAAGACGCCCGTTTAATTGGGCTCTTTACGCATCCAAATTATTTAGGAATGTTTGTTGCGCCATTTATTCCACTGTTTGTGTGGGGGAGATTCTCCCGACCATTTCGCATCATTGCCAGTGTGTTGGCAATTTTGGTGCTGATCGCAACGCTTTCCCGCGCGGCGCTCGTGGCGGCGGCGATCGGTACCCTTGCCGTACCGCTTATTCAAAGCGCTCCCAAACGGCGGGGACTGTGGTGGGCAGCAGGCCTTGCGAGTTTGGCACTACTTGCTCTTATTGTTTTTATCGCAATTGGGGCGCGTTCAGACACATCGGATTCTATACGGCGCGAAATTTGGCGTACGACGGCTGAGATTCTTCGCGCGAATCCAATCTGGGGAGTTGGTCTCTCAGGGTTTCAAACGGTCTTTACTGATCTGACAAGCGAACGTGTTAACTTTTTGGCTTATATTTCACCCGTGGCCCTCACCCCCCATAATCTTTTCTTAGCCGCGTGGATTCAAATGGGAATTTTCGGCTTTGTGGGATTTATCGCGCTTACATGGCAGACGCTGCGGCATTTGTACCTTCAGAGTTCGGTCGTTTGGACGGGCGCATTCTTCGGCGCGTTTGTTGTAATCCTCGCTTACGGCATGCTTGATACGCCGTACTTTAAAAACGATTTAGCCGTGATCTGGTGGATTGTGACCGCCTTTGCGCTCACCAAGGCGGACGCGTGAAACAGCACCACATTGTACTAGACGCCCGCCTGCAGGCAACTGGCATTGAACGTTATGCCAACGAACTGATTCATCATATTGGCTTGCTTGATCGCGTGAATCGCTACACGGTGCTGTGTCGCGACCCAAAGCGCTTTCCCCATCAACCAGAGGGTTGGAAGTTTTTAAAAACTGACATCGGGCACTATTCGCTCGCCGAGCAGCGCTACTTGCCGAAATTGTTGCGCTCTCTTAAGCCCGACTTGGTACACTTTACGCATTTCAATAGTCCGATCTTTTACACTGGAGCGCGCGTTACTACAATCCACGATCTCACCCTGCATTTTTTTCCGGGTAACCGAATGAAGACTAATCCATTGCGTAATGTGGCGTATAAGCTTGTGATGCGATCCGCCGCCCGCGCTTCCAAAAAAATATTTACTCCATCCCTCGCCACAAAACATGACATTGAACGGGTGCTCGGGATAAAGGGTGAGAAGATTGTTGTCACGCCCGAGGGTGTAGACCCTGTATTTGCGCACGCTCAGACGATCGAGAAGTCTTACGCCCAAGCGCTCATTGAAAAGAAGTTCAAAATCCAATCCCCTTTTATTCTGTATGTCGGAGTCTGGAGCGAGCATAAAAATCTCGAGCGGCTTGTAGAAGCATACGACCAGTTGCGCGCCACTGGAATAACGCCACAGAGTTCTGGTACTCTTAATCCTCGTCTTGTGATTGCGGGTACGCCGAACCCGAATTACCCGCATATTATGAGGCGAATTGAACGCTCAGCGTACCGTGCGGATATCCTTACCCCGGGATTTATTCCTGAGGCGGATCTTCCGACGTTGTACCGAGCAGCAACAGTATTTGCATTTGTGAGTTTGTACGAGGGGTTCGGGTTGCCGGTATTGGAAGCACAGGCAACGGGTACGAGCGTAGTGGCATCTAATACCACGAGCATTCCAGAAGTAGGCGGGGACGCCTTTGTGAGTGTGGATCCGATGGACACTCATGCGATCGAGCGCGGGATTGCACAGTTGTTGGGCGATCAGGATCTGTATAAGGCTAAGATTCAAGCAGGAATTAAGAACGCGCAGCGGTTCAAGTGGGAAGAAACCGCGCGCGCGACATATACTATATATCAGCAAATACTTGGGGAGGTCGGATGAGCATTGGCTATTGGGGGATTGTGGCAGGAATTGCAGCACTCGCGTGGGGAGGGTGGCTGATTCGCTGGGTACTCGCCCACCCTACCGGTACGCCAAAAATGGTGGAGATTTCCGCCGCGATCCAAGAGGGTGCCCGCGCATTTTTGATTCGCCAGAATATGACCGTTGCTGTAGTGGCGGCCGTCTTGGCAGTAGCGTTAGGGTT
The DNA here is from genome assembly GCA_020056565.1 of Candidatus Berkelbacteria bacterium. Taxonomy (GTDB): domain Bacteria; phylum Patescibacteriota; class UBA1384; order JAGVHQ01; family JAGVHQ01; genus JAGVHQ01. Next base: position 4,146 of record JAGVHQ010000016.1, on the reverse strand, counting down.
CACAGTCGGCGCCTCAACTGCAATCGGTTTTATTGTGGGGGCGGTCTGTTCGGCGCTTGCGGGTTTTATCGGTATGACAATTTCGGTTGCCTCAAACTCGCGCGTGGCCGCGGCCGCACGGGAGGGAATGTCGCAAGCGCTCACGGTAGCGTTTCGCGGGGGAACCGTGACCGGTATGATGGTCGTTGGTTTAGGATTGCTTTCGATCTCAATTCTTTATCTTACGATGGGTGATGTGAGCGCCCTGATTGGCTTGGGATTTGGTGGTTCGCTGATCTCGGTTTTTGCACGCCTCGGGGGCGGAATCTATACAAAAGGCGCAGACGTGGGTGCGGATTTGGTTGGTAAATTCGAAGCGGGAATTCCCGAAGACGACCCGCGCAACCCGGCCGTGATCGCCGACAACGTTGGGGACAATGTTGGGGACTGTGCCGGCATGGCCGCCGACTTGTTTGAAACGTACGTGGTGACAACTGTCGCGGCAATGGTGTTGGCGGAGCTGGTATTTCCGGGAGAGGCAGCGCTTTTGACCTACCCGATTCTTTTGGGCGCGCTTTCAATCGGCGCTTCAATGATTGGCTCACTTTTTTCCGGCCTAAAGGGCACGAACATCATGGGTGCTTTATATCGCGCCTTAATTGTTACTGGTGTCTTAGCCGCTGGGTCATTTTGGTTCTTTACGAATATGTTTGTGGTCAGCTCTGTGAGCACGACTGCGCTTATCGAGGTGGCCCTCGTTGGATTAGTCGTCACAGCCGGCGTCGTTTTATTCACGGAGTATTATACCGGTACACGCTATGGCCCAGTGCAAGCGATCGCACAGAGTTCACGTTCCGGGCACGGCACGAACATCATCACCGGGCTGGCGGTGGGAATGAAATCCACTGTCGCGCCTGTCTTAATTATTTTAGCTGGCGTGCTTGTGGCGCATAGCTTGCTCGGACTGTTTGGGGTGGCGATTGCCGCGACGGCAATGCTTTCCTTAACGGGCATTATCGTGGCAATTGACGCCTACGGCCCGATTACCGACAACGCGGGCGGGATTGCCGAAATGGCGAATTTACCGGAGCGCGTACGACGCGTTACCGACCCATTGGATGCCGTCGGGAACACGACCAAAGCGATTACAAAAGGATACGCGATCGGCTCGGCCGCCTTAGCCGCGCTGGTCTTATTCGCCGCGTATACTGAAGAGCTGACGCGCGCTTTAGGCGGGATCGAGCTCAGTTTCGAGCTGAATAACGTCACGGTTTTAATCGGACTTTTCTTGGGCGCGATGTTACCGTTTATTTTTTCCGCGCTTGCGCTGCAAGCCGTGGGACGCGCCGGCGGGGCAGTGGTGATGGAAGTGCGCGAGCAGTTCAAAGCCAACCCCGGGATCCTGAAGGGTACGGCTCGACCGGATTACGCCCGGGCCGTGGACATTGTAACGCGCGCAGCGCTTCGAGAAATGGTTGTGCCGGCCTTGCTGCCGATTATTATTCCAGTTGTGGTGGGGATCGTCTTGGGGCCGCTTGCCCTCGGGGGTCTGTTGGTCGGCTCGATCGTCGCCGGGGTGTTCGTGGCTATTTCAATGACCACCGGTGGCGCGGCATGGGACAATGCGAAAAAGTATATTGAGGAAGGCCATTTTGGCGGGAAAGGGAGCGAAGCGCATAAGGCGGCCATCACTGGAGATACGGTCGGCGACCCGTACAAAGACACGGCCGGCCCGGCAATCAACCCGCTCATCAAAGTTGCGAATTTGGTCGGGATTTTGGCAGTTCCGATTGTGGTCGTGGAGTATTCCCTTACCGTAAAAATCGCCACTGTCATCGCTGCGGGGACAATCTTCGCGCTCGCAACCTACTTTACCAGAGCGAAAGAACGGTAATGATTAACCGTAGGGTTTACACAGTGATGTGGACCCGCACCCAAGGAGCGTTTGCGATTATCGAAGGTCCCGCAGGAGAGGTTTGGCGTGTTCCGAAAGAAGCATTGCCGACAAGTCTCAAAGAACCCGCACAAGTATGCGTCAGTTTCACCACCCCCCAAGAGCAGAGTGAGGATTATATGCAGTTGACTCGCCACCTATTAGAAGAGATGTTAAACGGTGATGAACACGTTACTAAAAAAATATCGTAAATTATTGAAGCGCAGCGCCATTATCATTGGGGCAGTAATTGTGGTGTTGACGCTTGCCTCCCTTACGCATGCGCTTGTGTATCGCGATCAAATATATCCCGGAGTATATGTTGGAAGCGTTGCGGTTGAGAATCTTACAAAACTAGAAGCGCAGCAGCGCCTCGCAGATTACCTTGCGGGGAAAGGGGAAACAACCTTCTATTTCACAATCGAAGGCCGCCGGTTCGATGTTGCTGATCATGTCGTTGGGGCAACGTATGACCAGAAAGCTGCGGCCGAGCAGGCGTTTTTAGTCGGGCGGGAAACTAATCCTTTGCGCCGACTCGCAGGGCAGGTACGCTCCTTGTTTGTGAAGCAAGCAATTCCGTTTGCAGTTAATTTTGATGCCAAAAAAGACGCTTTTGTCCGTTCGGTTCAGGAAACAGTTGATCGTCCTGAGCAAGACGCGCGGATTGTCTTTGAAGACGATGCAGTGGCCGTGAAGAGCGCACAAGCCGGACAGCGCCTGACGGGTGAAACGCTGAATCAAGCCCTCCTGGAAGCATTTGGATTCTTCAAATCCGGAGCGATTCCTCTCACGCTTATAGAGCGTCAGCCGCGCGTGCGCGAAGAGGGCGCGCAGGATGCGAAAGCAGCCGCTCAAAATTTGATCCGCGCTACTCTTACTGTTGAAGCCGGCAAAAAAACCGAAAAGCTTGATTACGAATCCCTCCAAACCCTTGTGCATTTTCCATCTGACGAAAAACGGGCAGTCCTTACCGCGCGTGCCAATGAGGAAGCGATTAAAAAATACGTTGCCTCACTCGCGGAGGTGATTGACCAGGCCGCGGTGGACGCGAAATTAGGCGTGCAAGGAGGCAAGGTCACCGCATTTTCGCTTTCTCAAGACGGTCTTGAACTTGATCAAGCGGATGCGACCAAGCGTCTTACAACGGCAATTGAAAAAATTTTAAAACAGCGGCCCAAGGCCGAAAACGAGACTGGTACGGCAAGTAGCACACCAACAACTCCCGCGCCGATTGCCGAGACAGTCACCTTGAGCGTTAAAACCACCAAGCCGGCGGTCACGTCCGGTGACATCGAAAAATTGGGCCTCAAAGAATTGATCGGTACGGCCACAACCGACTATTCCGGCAGCCCGGAAAATCGCAAACACAATATTGCCACTGGGGTGAAATACCTTAACGGCGCATTAATTAAACCGGGAGAGGCATTATCAGTGGTGAAGCTTTTGGGCAGCGTGGATGCCGCGACCGGCTACTTGCCGGAGCTGGTGATTAAAGAAAATCAAACGATTCCCGAATACGGCGGCGGGCTCTGTCAAGTCTCCACGACGCTTTTTCGCTCGGCGCTCAATGCCGGTTTGGAAATCACAGAACGCCAGAATCATTCTTACCGCGTCGGTTATTACGAACGCGGCACCGGCCCGGGTTTGGATGCGACCGTGTATTTGCCCCGGCCGGATTTAAAAATCAAAAACGATACGCCCGGTTGGATTTTAGTGCAGGGCAAGGTAGGGGGCGATAAAGTAACGTTCGAGCTCTACGGCACCTCCGACGGCCGACGCAGCGAGATTTCCGCAGTGGAAATTTGGGATATCAAAAGCCCGCCGCCTGCCGAATATGTTGACACACCCGATTTGCCCGCGGGCGAAATTAAACAAATAGAAAAACCGCACGACGGGGCCAAGACCCGCCGCGTGTACCGCGTGTATGATAAATCCGGTAAAAAAGTCCGCGAGCAAACATTTCTTTCGACATATAAAGCATGGCAATCGCGCTTTTTGCGCGGTACGGGTGGCGCGCCAGCTGCCCCTTCCGCCCCGACCGAAACTCCTCCGCCTGCAACTGCTACACCCACCCCAACCGAAACTGCCACCTCAACCCCCAGCCCAACACCCTAACAGTGGGAAAGAAGAAAACTTTTTTATTTATTAGGGGGTTGCCTGCTGCGGGGAAATCTTCAGTTGCGCGGGAACTCGAAAAGAGGCTGCATTGGAAGGTCGTGAGCTTACACGCTTTT
>JAGVHQ010000053.1 GCA_020056565.1 Candidatus Berkelbacteria bacterium | reverse complement strand
TTTTACTCATTTGAGGTAGTGCACTTAGGAGTGTAGGATTCGAACCAAAGCCAGTTGAGCGGAGCGAATTTAGGTTTATATTCCAGGCGCGAGGAGCGCGGCGTACCTTTAGGTACGTAAGCGACGAGCAACGCAGAAGATGACCTAAATTCGCCCGCCCGCAGCGGGAAGTTAAAAAATGGCTCATTTCTTTGTTGCTCCTCCTCAGTGTGCCACGGGGCACACTTTCGTCGTCGCGCCTTGAAATCATCTTATTTTTTAACTTCTCAATCTAACTCTAGTTTGAATCCTACGCTCCTACTTGGAAGCTGAAACGCGAAGGAGTAATATTAAAGTAATGGAAGAGCTTACTGATTATCCGCGACACCAAGCGTTCCGACTCACCCGTCGGGGAGCCTCACGCGCAGGTGCGGCATTTGGTACAGTCATTGTGCTCATCATAGCACTCGGTCTAGGATACTATTTTGGCAAGAACATTTCTCTTACGCCTGTTCAGCGTGATCTTGGGTTAGTTCAGCGCACTCCTGAGAAAGAAACTGCCACACCCAGCCCGGTTGCCCTTGCCAAATTTACCTCCGAAAAGTACTCAATTACGTTTTCATACCCACTCCCCTGGGGTGAAGATTCAACCGGCGCCTCACTTGTAGGAACAGAAAAGGTTGCAAAGTTCAAAACCGCAGATTTCAGCGACGAAAAATCAACCAGCATTGTGGGAGCGCGCCTCGAGGTATTGAAGTTTACTAAAAAACAAACTGAAGCAAGCGCACTCGAGCAATCCGCGACATATGAAGGATATGAAGCAGTGGAGCTTGGCAAGGAAAGCAAAATCGGCGACGCAAAAATCAAGGTCTGGGAATTCAAGATTGATCCCACTAATAAAGAAGTCTACAAAGACGCTAACCCTAAAACACTTAAGCGTGTGTTTGGAATCGCACGGATCTTTGTTTCCGAAACCGAGGCGTATGTGCTTAATTTTGAGGGGGCGAGTACCGATGAGCTTAAAACGTTTGACGAAATACTCACGAGCTTAAGTTTTGAGAAAAAAGAGAGCACGCAAAGTGGCGGGGCCACCTCTTCACAAAAGAAGGCAACTCCCACTCCTTTACCGACCAACGCCACGTACTTCGAAGGCCAGTAATCCGCCATTCGCGATCCGCCAACTGGCGGAGGCGAAGGCGGGGTTCCGGAGGGGCATGAACGAGCAACAATACCAATCATATCGATCGTTTCGCTTGCAAGCGGGGTTGGCCGCAATCTGGGTTTTAATGCTTGCGCTGATTGTCGGCACGTTAGCCGCAAGTATTGGCTACCTATTCGGACAGAATCTTAACCCCGCCTATCCGGCTGTCGAACGTTTTACGGCTAAACAAAAAGCCGAGTCCACATCCGATGTGGCATCAAAGGTCAAAAGTGGCGGCACACTTGCCGATTACGAGTATTTCATGAGCGAGGAATTCTCGTCCGTTTCACCCGACCGCCAGCTCTTGCGCCGTCCCCGGGGCACCACCGACCAAGGTGAGGTTGTTGCCATAAGCGTGCGCGATTTAGCGGGAGTCAAAGCCGACGACCGTTGGACGCTTACAATTTTAGCTCAACCGGCGGAGGGAGGCGAATTCTGGGTCAGTAAAATACTCCCTCAAACAGATGCAGGGTTAGAAGGTGTATGGGCATTCAACACAGAAACCAACACCCTCACACCCTTACCAAACGCAAGCGCCGCGCTTAGTGGTTACGCAATAATCAACCCCCAAGGTCTCTATGCGCTCTCTGTCGCACCTCAAACTAACGATCCCGCTAAACTGCAGCAATTGGAGCTGATCAATCTACGCACCGATACAGTCACAACACTCGTGCAGCTTGAGGGTAGCGAGACCCTTTCCCGCTTTTTAGAACTCGGGCACGTAACGGAAATCACTTGGATAGATGCCACGCATGTCAGTTACGCCGTCTATGATTCGACCAAAAAAGAGGGTGAAAAGTTCAAGCTAAAAGAAAAACGAACGATCACGATTCCTGACTAGTAAGAATTACTGCAATAACTTTACGAATATATCCGAAGGGATTTCGACTTTTCCGAACTTGCGCAGACGGGCTTTGCCCTTTTTTTGTTTCTCTAAAAGTTTTCGCTTACGCGTTACGTCCCCGCCGTATAGCTTGGCGGTTACGTCTTTGCGCAAAGGTGAGATCGATTCCGAGGCAATAATTTTTCCGCCGATCTTTACCTGAATTCTAACTTCGAACTGCTGGCGAGGAATGAGGTTTTTCAATTTTGCGGCGATTTCGCGCGCGCGCCGCTCCGCTTTAATACGCGGGACAACCTGATGAAACGCTTCCATATCTTCACCGCCCAACGCCACGTCTAGCGTAATCAGGTCACCAGTGCGAAACTCTAAAAATTCATAGCTCATTGAACCGTAACCGGCAGTCGCGCTTTTCAAGCGATCGTAAAAATTCGTAATTATTTCTGCAAGCGGCGCCTCATACGTAAGTCGGACACGTTCGAGCACATACAGCATATTACGTGCGATTGCCCTCGCATCTTGCAGCAGCTCAGTCGTCGGCCCGATTGCCACACGCGGCACCAATATATCAAGCGCCACCCACGGCTCTTCAATTCCGTTTGGCGTGTGGTGATACTCGACAAGTGGGGTGGTAATCACCGGTTCAAGATTGTATTCGCGGATTAAACGCTCTCGCGTAATCTCTAAATGTAGTATTCCCAAGAATCCAACGGTGAATCCGAACCCGAAGGCCTTAGAATGATGTGGCTCAAACTGAAGAGCTGAATCATTAAGTGCTAACTTTTCAAGCGCCGCTCTCAGTTGCGTTGCTTCGCCCTCACCGGTATATAAACCGGCAAACACCATCGGACGCGGCTCACGATACCCTTGCAGTGGTTCAATCTTTCCTAACGTTTCGTGCTTCGTATTTCGTGCTTCGTATTTTAGTGTAATCGTGTCTCCCACCCGACACTTCGTAACATCTTTTAAGCCCGTGACAACATAACCGATTTCACCGGTTACCAGCCGCGCTTGGGACGTGCGGTCAACGGCCATGAATCCCACTTCCTGAGCTTCCCCTTCGGCCGCGGTCGCAATAAATCGAAGCGCGTCACCTTTTTCCAGTACCCCATCCACAATCCTCACGTACGCAATTACGCCTCGATATTGGTCAAACATACTGTCAAAGATCAGTGCCCGTAACGGCGCATCGGGGTTACCTGCCGGAGAGGGCACCTTGTCAATAATCGTATCCAGAATCTGGGGCACACCTTCACCAGTTTTACCGGAGGCACGGACCATTGGTATCTCGCCGATAATCGCACGAATTTCCGATTCAGTTTCATCGATGTTGGCACTTCCAAGATCAATCTTATTGATCACACCCACAATCGAAAGCCCGACTTCGCGCGCCAAGTCTAAATTCGCAAGTGTCTGGGCCTGAATCCCCTGGCTGGCATCCACTAAAAGCAACGCGCCTTCCACCGCAGCTAACGAGCGTGAAACTTCGTAGCTAAAATCAACATGCCCGGGAGTGTCAATCAAGTTCAATTGAGTGCCCTTCCACTCTAAGCGGGCGGGGTTGAGTTTGATTGTAATTCCGCGTTCGCGCTCTAGGTCCATTGTGTCGAGCGTTTGTTCGCGTAACTTCGAACTGGGGAGTGCTCCGGTCAATTCTAAAAGTCGATCCGCGAGCGTCGATTTCCCGTGGTCTATATGGGAAATAATGGCAAAATTACGAATGTTCACTGTGAAACGTTCGGCTGTGCCTCAACAACCAGTGTGAGGGCATTTTCGGCGAGTTCAATATCTTTAACTTTTAACCCTTGCTCACCCTCTTTGCTGTGGGTCAGTGCTTCTGCCAATTTTTCTTCAATCACGGAATTAACGCGCTTTACGGCGAACTGGGGCGCATTAAACGTTCCAGCTTCGATTTGTGTAATTGTAAGTGCGAAACGTCCGTCGTCTCCAATGGAGGGCATGGTATGCAGAGTCAAGCGCGTGCGCACAGGGCGTGTCAAAAGTCCACTCAGCTCAATTTCATTCGCCCTCACTACGGCTTGTAATTCATCAACTGGTAATTCGCCGGGGGTGTTAATCAGAAGCCCTGTCAACTCAGAAGATGTGAGTGTGATGCGCACTTCCCCCGTTCCCTTTTCGCTTGCTGCTTTTTCAAGACGCCCTTGAAGGTCGGTGGGGGTAAAACCGACTGGCTCCACGACCACCGATGGTGTACGCGGAGCTAAGATCTGGCGCACAATAATGATTCCAAAAATTCCCAAAATTATCCCCAGCGCAAAAAACCCAATCGCTAAACTCTGGCACGTGCAACAACCACCTTTAGCGCGCGCTTTGTCTAAATCTTTGAAGAAATCTTTCGAGTCTTTAGCCATTGCCATTCCTTTACATTAAAGCCCTGAGTTAACACATAATACACTGCTATTCCAACGAGCGAAGCGAACAACGCCTGAATCAAAAGCCCAATGCCCGTGTGCGTATCGAGCCCCACTCCCGGTACAACCTGCTGGGAAAAAATCTGAATTCCCGTACCGTTAGCGATCCGCAACGCAAGCCACATCGCAAATCCCATACCTGCTGAAATAAAGGCGATCAACGTGGACGACCCGAGGATTCGGGCAAGCGACAGCGACGGTAAACGCCGCGATAATACTATAAGCATCCAGGCCGCATTTACGATACTACCCAGCGAAAATGCAAGCGCCAACACAGGCACTTCAGCTCCCATAAGTGTTCCGGCAAGCGAAACCCCGACCATGAGCGTGAAGCTGACGACCGTAATAATCATGGGCGTGCGCGTATCGTGAATTGAATAAAATGCACGGGCAAAGACCGGCATTAACCCCTGCGCAACGATTCCCGGAATAAACCACGCAAGCGTGTCGATTGCGCTGATTGTTTGGGTCCACGTGAAATGTCCACTCCCTAAAATTAACCGCACTACTTGGGCGCGCAAAATAAACAAACCGATTGAGGCCGGTATCAAAAGGAATGCAATCACCCGCACAAGTTGTTCGATTAATTCCCCGAGTTTATTTTTTTCGTTTGCGCTCGCTAGCTCAGCCATGCGCGCAAAATACGCCGTTGCAAATGAAGTTCCTAAAATCACCACTGGTGCAGTTTGGATGTTATTGGTAAGGTTGTAAATTGCAATTGAACCGGCTGTCATTGCCGATCCGATTACGGTAAAAGCGGTCAATGCAAGTTGTTGGCTGCCAAGCGCAAGTACACGCGGAATCATCAGGCTCCCAATCCGTCGGACCGCAGGGTCACGGGTACTAAATATCAATTTCCAACGAAAGCCAAGGCGTAGCACGCTCGGGAGCTGGATCAGCATATGCAATGCCGCGCCCGCGACCACTCCCCACGTAACGGCGTACACTCCATAGCGGTCGGCAAACATTAGCGTCGCAAAAATGATTGCGCCATTGTAAATCAGTGGGGCAAAAGAGTAGGCCACGAATTGCTTAAACGCGTTGAGCACCGTACCAAAGATGTAGGAAAATCCAAAAAACAGCGGCGAAAGAAGCATGATCCGCGTCAGTTTCACGGCAATTTCCATCCGCTCCGCGTCAAAAGAGGGGACAACGAGCGGAATGAGCACGGGTGCCAAAATAAATAAGAGTACCGCCAGTGTCACGGTAAAGATAGCGGAGATTGTGGTCATTGTCTGAGCAATTTCCCATGCCCTCTGCGCCCCCTTGCCCTTATTCCACGCCCCAACAAACACCGGTAAAAATGCCGAGGTAATTGCCCCTAAGAGCAGAAGATTAAATAGTAAATCTGGAATCCGAAACGCCGCGTAGTACGTGTCTAGCAGAGAAGTCGGAATTTTTTGCGCGAGATAGTGATCGCGCACGACACCTAACACATTGGAAGCCGTGAGTGTAAGCGCGAGTATAATCGTTGCTGCCCGCGACGTTTGGGAGGCACCGATCGCGCGTAATAACCAACCGATCATTTTTTTGGTTTCTTGAGTTTCAGGACCTCGTCGAGCGCTTTACCGTCCAATACTTCTTCTTTCAGTAGGCGCTTTGTGAGGCCCGCGAGGATTTTTCGGTGCCCTCGTAAAACCACGAGTGCCCTCGCCTCCGCTGCCTCAATCAGGGCGCGCACTTCTTCGTCAACAATTGCCGCCACCCGTTCGGAATAGTGGCTGCGCTCGCCGAGCTCGCGACCCAAAAAGACCATCTCTTCCCGACCACCGAGTGCGACCGGACCGATCCGCTCGCTCATCCCATACACGCGCACCATATCACTCGCGATCTTCGTTGCTTGCTGTAGATCATTCTGGGCGCCGGTTGAGTACTGGTTAAGAACTAATTTTTCCGCGGCCCGCCCGCCGAGCATCTGTGCCAACTCGTCATTAAATTTGTCGCGGGTTATAAGCCGGCGGTCCTCGCTTGGTAAACTCCATGTGTAGCCGAGCGCCATCCCACGCGAGATAATAGAGATCTTATGCACCGGGTCGCAATGTGGCAACATGTGCCCCACAATCGCATGCCCCAGTTCATGCGTCGCAGTCACGAACTTTTCTTCTTCGGAAAGCACCCTCGAGCGCCGCTCCGGACCCATCATTACCTTTTCAACTGCTTCGGTCAGGTCTTTCGTAGTAATTTGTTTACGCCCCGCGCGCGCGGCTAAAATTGCCGCTTCGTTTGTCATATTTTTTAAATCCGCACCAGAGAATCCGGCTGACGACGAGGCAACTTTTGGTAAGTCAACGTTAGGTGCGAGCGGCTTTTTGACGGTATGAATCCGCAAGATATCGGCTCGTTCATTTTTGTCCGGTAAATCAATCACAACCCGTCGGTCAAAACGGCCCGGGCGCAAGAGCGCTGCATCCAAAACATCGGGGCGGTTGGTAGCCGCCATCACGATTACGCGACTGTCGGTTTCAAATCCGTCCATCTCGACTAAAATCTGGTTGAGCGTTTGTTCGCGTTCATCGTGGCTGCCGCCCAGACCCGACCCCCGCATCCGCCCGATCGCATCGAGCTCGTCAATGAAAAGGATTGCCGGGGCGTTCCGTTTTGCTTTTTGGAAAAGGTCGCGCACTCGAGCCGCGCCTACGCCGACAAACATTTCCACAAATTCTGAGGCAGAAATCGAAAAGAATGGCACGCCTGCTTCGCCCGCGACAGCTTTTGCCAACAGTGTCTTGCCGGTTCCTGGCGGCCCAACAAGTAGAACGCCTTTGGGGATCTCTGCTCCCAGGGAGCGGAACTTTTCTGGACTTTTCAAGAATTCCACAACTTCTAACAGTTCAAACTTGGGCTCTGCCAAGCCGGCAACATCC
>JAGVHQ010000032.1 GCA_020056565.1 Candidatus Berkelbacteria bacterium | reverse complement strand
ATCGAGGTTGTAGTACGAGCCAGCGCCGCCCTTTTCGATCGTCGTGTTGCCGACGCCGTTCTCGCCCCGGTAAGCAAAGGTTGAGGTGGCGCCAGTCAGAGTTGCGGCGGGGGAAGCCAGTATCTGGAACGGATCACCAGCGGTGCCGGAGAGGGTCCAAGTTCTGTTACCAGCGTTGAGGGTCGTTGTCGCTCCAACGGCGTCACCGGTTTTACCGACCAGCAGGACCGAAGAAACGGTAATCCCACCCGTCCCGCCGGTTTGAGTGGTAATCGTGAAAGGCAGAGTAGCATGAGAGTTGGAAAAAGTCAGACTGCTGAAAGTCCAGGCCGTTGTGCCACTAGTCGTGCCAAAGTTCTTGGCCGCTCCAACTCTTTGCTCGAAAGTCCCCCCAGTCAATGATATTATCCCAGCCGTTCCCGCTACTGCGCCGTTAACAGTGACATTCTGAGTTCCGGAGAGAGTTCCGGCTGTCATCGTTAGATCGTTGGTAACAACCAGGGCATCTTGCGGTGTCCAAACCCCGCCCGAACCATTAAAGACTAAATTGTAAAAACTTTGGCCATTGGAGGTGATGGTTTTACCGGTGGCGACAGCGGCAAAGGTGACAGTGGAGGTACCGGGAGTTAAGGTTATTGTGCTACTAGTATTCAAAAATTTAACATTGCCGTAAACAGTTACCGATGAAGTTTGGAGGTTGAGGGCGTAGGCTGTTGTGCCAGTGGCGGTTGGTAAGAGCGAGTCGGTAGTGGAAGTTAGCGAAACGGTACTCGAGCCAAAATTGGCCGTCATAGCACCGACACGAGAAGCGGTATCGCCAAGTTGGAAGTAACTAGCAGTTAGGCTGAAATTTCCAGTATTGAAAATACTGCCGGTAACCGCATTGGCGGCGACGGGGATAAAATATCCAGTAGTGGTGACATTACCAGAGAGCTGGGTGGTTGAGCCGTTACCCGAAGTGTGGAAAGCGTACAAGTTCCAAGAACCGTAATTTCCAGCTGGAATACTGACGGTGATTGCAGCGGCGTTGGCGTAACTAGCTAGCTGTCTCGTTCCCGTCAGGGTGGTTGCGGCCGCAAACGAGATCGGGGTATTGGTGACATTGTTATAGATCTCCGTGTAACTACTGGCGGAAGTGGCCGTACCGCCATTAAAGGTGAGGAGCGGAGTATTGCCGCTTGAACATGAAAGGGTTTGAAAGCTGGAGAGGGTTGTTGTTTTCGTTGAGTAAGCAATGGAAAGCTTGCAGAATGCACCATTAGTAATGGTGCCAGTCCCGTTCATAATTACTTGATTAGCACCGGAGGTATTAGCTTTTTGGCCGACATCACTCCAGCTACCGCTAACGGTGATAGTTGAGCCACGGTACAAGAAACCGACGCCAGCAGTATTGGCGACGGTGACGGTGCCGGTGACGGTCAGGGCATAACTAGAGGTGCCGTTGGTGTCGAATGAACCATTAGTAATATTAAAGTTGTTGGCTGCTTCAAGGGCGGCGTTAAGGGTCCAGCCACCACCAACGCCGTTGAAAACGATGTTGTAGAATTTGCCGGTAGCACCAGTCATCGTGCCAGCGAGCGTTTTGCCGGTAGCGGTGGCAGAAAAAGTAACCGTGCCGGTAGCGGCGGTGAAAGTACCGGAGTTGGACCAGTTTCCTGAAACAGTAATGGCGTTGGTGGTCGAGACGGTCAGGGTGCCGTTAGGATTAATCCCACCGTTATTGATTGTCAAGTCTATGACTGTTACCGACGCAACATCTTGAGTGATTGTGTCGCCAGCCAAGATGGTGACGGTGTCAGCGGCTTGGGGAGTTGTCCCACCGCAGGTTTGCCAAGAGGCCACGGCGCTCCAGTTACCGCCACCAGTACCATTAGATTGGCAGGCGTTGTCGGAAGCGATCAGCCAACTTCGGGGTTCAACCCAGGAATTTTCAATTTTCGAATTTTCAATTTTCAATGAATTTTCAATGTCCCCCACTTCGCTCTCTGGGCTAGGAGGGGCAGGCAGAGAATTTTCAATGTCCGAATTTTCGATTTCAGTGGGCGTGCTAACCGTAGTTTCAACGGCTTCCGTAGCAGAAGCGGCTACTTCAGCGGAGTAGGTAACGGAGGCAGGTCCAACCAAAAATAAGTACGGCGAAATATTCGGGGCTTTGAATTTGTAAGAAAGAGTTTGGTCTTCGTTGGCTTGGGCCTCCATGCTCCAGCGCAGGACCTGCTTGTTTTCTTCAACTGTTATTTCGGCGCTCGTTTCACTAATCTCAAAACTCTTTGGTACAGACTCCTCAACCTCGTAGGTACCGCTTTGTTTCGGTTGCATTATAAGCTTGGCTTCGTATGTCGTTGGGGGATAAATTCGGGTGGGGAGAGAGCGCTTTAGATAGAAATCTTGGTCCCCTTTCACCCAAAACGTGTCTTCCAGCGTACGCGAAGCTTCTCCAACTGTGGCAACTAACGTAATGCGGTACTCACCATCAGGGCCGGTCTGATATGTTGCATGATAATCGGGTTCGCTCGTGGGGCCATACACTTGGCAATCAGGGCTAATCGTAATCGTTTTGTCAGAGGTGCGTACGGTGGTTTTCCCGCCAGTGGGGTCAGTGATCTCAAGGGTAACGTCGGCGTTACAGACCATTTTGCCACGATCATCCAGGACCGCCATGGCAAGGTTAGCTTGTGTGCCTGGTGGGTAGACGGCGTAATCAGGGTTGAATGCCAACACCCCCCAGGCAACTTTTTCGGTTTTAAGGACGGCACCGGTCTGAGGATTTTTGATTACAATTTCGTATAAGCCCGCCTTTACCCCTAATTTGTTCGGGGTCAGTGTAATCGTTTCGTTTTGATCGGTATCTTCGATCTTAATTTCAAAATTGTCTGTGCTTGAGAGTTCAGTACGGGCGCCATGTACTTCAATCTCAGGTTGGAGGCCTTTTTCGGAGATTTCCACACTAAGGGGCTGGTCGGCAGCGACCACTGTGTAACTTTCCGTAAGAAACTCGTTAGAGACTTTCCCTTCGTCTGAGATCTGCTCGGAAGGCGCCGATTCCTGTTCGGACCCGAATGTTTGGAATGTAAGAGGACCCCAGAAGAACATCAATCCCAACCCAATCGCAATCACGAATGTTACGATTGAGAAAAAACGAATCGGGTGATGAAGATATTCTTCAGCAATTACCGTACGGGTTTTAGCGTACACACCATCAAAACGGCGCATCCTCTCCTTCTTTAATATTCCTTATTTAACGATACCAAATTCTGCTCAAAAACACCCGCAATAACTGGAAAATTCTGAATTTTTTGCTAGAATGAATGAGATTCGGGCGATTAGCTACATTCGTAGCTAAACCCTCCGTTCGGAGCAATATGAAGTAAACTTCAATTGCTCCTCACTACGGGCGATTAGCTCAGCCGGTTAGAGCGCGTCACTGATAAATAAGTGAGGAAGCGAAAGCATGTATACCTTGTATTAAAGTTATTGTACGATCGTTACGAGCATACAGTATGAATAGTACACTACGATCAAAAGCCGTTGAGCTTCGAACCAAAGACGAGCTCAGCTTTGGGGCAATTAAGGAACGCCTGGGCGTATCAAAGAGTACATTGAGTTACTGGTTGAAAGACTTTCCCTTAAGTAAAAAGCGGGTTCTAGAGTTACGGCGCAAAGGCTGGACAAAAGGCGAAGCAAGCAGAGAAAAATACCGAATAACGATGCGGCAAAAAAAGGAAAAAGAGAGTATTGCTTTTTATACTGCCCAGCATAAAAAAATACTAAAACTATCAGATGATGCTTTCTTTGCTGCAGGTTTAATGATTTACCTTTGCGAGGGTGATAAACGGACAAGCCATCGTATCGTGCTTGCTAACACTGACGTTCGACTGATTAATCTTTTTGCCCGTTGGCTCGCTAAATATATAGATGTTCACAGAAAAGATCTGCGTGCGCAACTTCATTTATACGAAGATATGAACATAAAAGAAGAGGAGGGGTATTGGAAAAAGAAACTTGGATTCAAACAATCACAATTTTATAAGACTTCAATTCGACCATTACGAGAATCTAGTTATACCTACTCAGAATCATATAGGCATGGGACCTGCAGTCTATACGCACTGGGAGTACAGAAAAAAACATTATTAATGATGACAATTCAAGCATTTCTTGATATATATACTAAGAAATAAAACTGCGCGTGTAGCTCAATGGTAGAGCGCTTCTCTGATAAGGAAGAGGTTCATGGTTCGATCCCATGCACGCGCACCATGTCGCCATCAAACTTCTAGGTTCATCCCGATAAATCGGGATCTCACAAAAGAAGTTTGTGGCTCCTTTTTGCGACACATGCGGACATGCGTCGCAGTAAAACAGAAACTAATCACAAAAACCCGCAAAAAAAGCGGGGTTTTGTGTAATCAGACTCTATACGGTTGTAAGAAGGGACTCACACGAACACTCACTGATTTCTACTACTAGTAGACCGACCTGGACACCGAAAAGCGGTATCCTTGTCCCGAATAAATCGGGATTTTTCCTATAGAAAGGAGGTGATCCATCCGCAGATTCCCCTACGGATACCTTGTTACGACTTAGCCCTGGTCACTGAACCTACCGTGGTTCGCTACGCGAGCTTCGGGTATTCCCAGCTTCCCTGGCTTGACGGGCGGTGTGTACAAGGCCCGAGAACGTATTCACCGTGACGCGCTGATTCACGGTTACTAGCGATTCCGGCTTCATGAAGGCGAGTTGCAGCCTTCAATCCGAACTGAGACGGCGTTTGATGGGATTAGCTCCGTCTTGCGACTTAGCAAACCCTTTGTTAGCCGCCATTGTAGCACGTGTGTAGCCCCAGTCGTAAGGGCCACGCTGATTTGACGTCATCTACACCTTCCTCCCCGTAAACCGAGGCAGTCTCCTGTGAAAAATACAACACAGGACATAGGTTTCGCTCGTTAGCCGACTTAACGGTACATCTCACGACACGAGCTGACGACAACCGTGCAGCACCTGTCTCACGGCTCCCTTGCGGGCACTGCCCTATCTCTAGGGCATTCCGTGGATGTCAAGACTGGGTAAGGTTATCGCTTACTATCGAATTAAACCACATGCTCCACCGCTTGTGCGGGCCCCCGTCAATTCCTTTGAGTTTTAGCCTTGCGGCCGTACTTCCCAGGCGGCAGACTTCACGCGTTAGCTTCGCTACAAGAAGGGTCGATACTCCTGATAGCTAGTCTGCATCGTTTACGGCGTGGACTACCGGGGTATCTAATCCCGTTCGCTCCCCACGCTTTCACACCTCAGCGTCAGATTCACCCTAGCAAGCTGCCTTCGCCATCGGTGTTCTATGCGATATCAACGGATTTCACTCCTACACCGCATATTCCGCTTGCCCCTGGTGACCTCTAAGCCACGCAGTATCACTCTCAGTCCCGCAGTTGAGCTGCGGTATTTAAAAAGTGACTTACGTAGCCGCCTACGTGTTCTTTACGCCCAATAAATCCGGATAACGCTTGCACCCTACGTCTTACCGCGGCTGCTGGCACGTAGTTAGCCGGTGCTTATTCGCACGGTACCGTCATAATCGTCCCGTACAAAAGGAGTTTACAACCCGAAGGCCGTCTTCCTCCACGCGGCGTCGCGGCATCAGGCTTTCGCCCATTGTGCACGATTCCTCACTGCTGCCTCCCGTAGGAGTATGGGCCGTGTCTCAGTCCCATTGTGGCTGATCATCCTCTCAGACCAGCTACCCGTCGTCGCCTTGGTGGGCCGTTACCCCGCCAACAAGCTGATAGGACACAGGCTCCTCCCTCAACGGCTTACGCCTTTACTCTTGCGAGACTATCTCGTATTACCCCACCTTTCGGTGGGCTATGCGAGATTGAGGGGCAGATTCCTGTGCATTACTCACCCGTTCGCCACTGGGCCGATAAATCGGCCCCGTTCGACTTGCATGTGTTAAGCACGCCGCCAGCGTTCATCCTGAGCCAGGATCAAACTCTCAAAAAAGATTTGAGCCCTTCTTACAACCGTATAATTTCCGATTTATGAAAATATACGAAGTTACTCATATTACTGGCTTGAACCTATCTCATAACTATCTCTGATAACTGCATCGGGTCTGTTTTGGCTGCGAAAAGCTCATCGCTCGTCAAGGTAGTGTTAACTATCTCTCCTCACGCTTCGCTTTTCTCGCTCAAAACATTCTCCGATTCGCTTCTAGAAACAGTTATGAGATAGGTTCGAAATTATTCAAGTACTGTGCGAAAACGCAAAAAACTTCCGCAGGGAAGTTTTTTCACTGTGAGAAAAAATTGCGTTGTAAGTTATCAAGTAATTCGCACGAATGCTCCTTATAATGAGCACTTCTGAGTATATTTTTATTGCATGGGGTTGTCAATAGATACCTGTTTAACTCACAATAGTAAAAAGCATGCCTTCCCATGAACCCTCAATCGTAAATACCCATTCGCTCTCTACTCTCCCGATGCAACCGGGGGAGGAAACCATTTTCAGCGCTCGATTTCATATCATTATTCTGCTATTCCGGTTGATTGTGATCGCCGCATTAACAATGGGGTTGCGATTCCTTCTTGAGAGCGCGGATGAAACATTCGGGGGTCTTTCTGCTGCCGTGCTGCAAGCCATTAACCTTGCACCACTTGTCGTAGGGGGCTTTTTGGGGATTATCCTTATCCTCAATTATCTTCTGACACGTTTTCTACTTACCACGCGCCGCGCCCAGGTTCGCTCAGGAATCCTTTCCTTTGGCGAACTCAACATTCCCCTTTCGCAAGTGGACAATGTCGATACAAAAGTCGGTCTTTTGGGTCTTGTTTTCAACTACGGCACGATCCGTCTTGCATCGGGCAACAGCATCTTAGTGGTAAGTTTCGGCGGCATTCCAGACGCCAAACGACGAGGCGATATTATCGAAGACCTTATCGCCCGCGCGAACTTTTAGCGTTCGTTCTCTTTTATTCTAATTTTCGAGTTTGAACTGATCGAGATTAATGTCGGCCGATGAGGTCTGATGCACTAAAAAGTACGACGTTGTCCCCACGGCAGCGATGATAATAACGGTCCAAGCGACGATGAGTAAGCGGGTGCGCATTTATTTCGATTTCCTGTGAAAAATTTATTTCTCGATGACACTATCTACGATACCGTATTGTTTAGCTTGCTGGGCAGTCATATAAAAATCGCGATCCGTGTCTTTTTCGATTACCGAAAGCGGTTTGCCGGTATGCAACGCCAAAATCTTATTCACTTGGTCGCGCACCCGGATGATTTCTTCGGCCTGAATTTTGATATCCGCGGCCTGGCCTTCTACCCCACCCATTACTTGGTGAATCAAAATCTTTGAATTCGGTAGGGCAAAACGCTTTTTCTTGGCACCCGCGGCCATCAGAAACGCCCCCATTGAAGCGGCCATGCCCATGCAGATCGTCGAAACATCAGGTTTGACGTACTGCATTGTGTCGTACACTGCCAACCCGGCCGTGACTGACCCACCCGGGCTATTAATGTAGAGCTGAATGTCTTTTTTCTGGTCCTCGGATTCCAAAAAAAGGAGTTGGGCCATAATGAGATTCGAAACTTCGTCGGAGATCGGGCCGCCGATAAATACAATTCGATCCCGTAAAAGGCGCGAGTAGATATCGTAGGAACGTTCTCCAAATTGGCTTTTCTCAAGAACAGTTGGAATTAAGTAAGACATAGTTTGTGTGTACTTCTTTTGGTTTGATATGTCAAGTAAAGTTTACATTTTACGGGCACGCTTCAAAAGATACTCGATTACCTTTTGGGCGTCACCATCTTTTTCGAGTTTGATTTTCGCTTTCTCGCCAATATAACGTAACGCAAGCCCCACCTTTGTATTGCGTTGCGCTTGCTCAAAAAGGTCTTGCTCAAACTCTTTTTCGGTTTTTTTAAGGTGGGCAAGGTAGTGCTCCATGGTTTGTTGGCGGCTGGCAAGTTGCGCAAGGAGGCGTTCGCGCAGATGGTTTTTTTCATGCAAAATAAATGATTCGGGCAAAGCTGCCTTTGTTTTTTGGGCAAGCTTATCAAGGACGAATTCAACGTCTTTATGCTCGGTAAACATCTTTTTTTCGTTAATTAACTGGGTACGTAAGCGTTCTTTGAGCCCGCTCACAGTTTTGGCGCCGAGAGTTTTGGCAAGCTCGTCATCCACGGGGACGACCCCAACCTCTTGCACGCGTTCCATCGTCACCTGGAACTGAGCCTTTTTCTGCCGAAACTCGGCGTGGGGGTAATCCTTAGGAAAGGATACGGAAAATGTCTTTTCCTCGCCCTTTTTCATCCCAATTAGCTCGTCCTCAAACCCAGGAACAAGCACATTCGTACCAATCACAACCGGGTAATGCTTGCTTTGGAGGGCCTCGTGCGGCTTCCCGTCCACCGTTCCGGAAAAAGAGATCTCCACTTGGTCCCCAATTTGGGCGGGACGTTCAACTGGCGTATGAGTTGCGCGCTGTTTTTGAATCATCTCGAGTGCTTGCTCAACTTCTTTTTCGGGGGCAGTCAGGGGTTTGGCTTTCGGCAGACGGATTGTTTGCCATCCCGTTACAGTGACGGGCGGAAGAATGTCAACTTCAGCGATAAACGCTAAATCTTTTTTGCCTTCCAGATAATCGCCGTGTTGCGTAATACTAACCGACGGTTGCTGAACCGCTTGCAGGGAATGCTCTTTGACGGCGCGGTAGTAGGATTCCGGAATCGCGTGCTGGAGTGCGTTTTGTTCGACGCGCGCGTATCCTAAATGTTCAAGCAGAAGGGCGCGGGGAGCGGTGCCCGGCCGGAACCCTGGCAGTTGAACCTGTTTTCCGAGCTCTTCCAAACTGTGGTTAAAGTAATGGACAAGGTCTGCTCCCGCCACAGTGATTGTTAACCGCACGTGCGCGGGGTTAAGTTTTTCGAGTTTTGCCTTCATAACTTTGTTGATTGTACCCTAAAGAATGATCTCGAGCAATAAAAGAGGCCGGCGGGCACAAGGCATCCCGCCGGCTTTCGACCGGACTGGCCGCTGAGTGTTTCGCGCAAATCGCGGCCGGTGGTCAAGTCATCACTTTACCGATCGTGTCTACGCTTGGACGGATACTGTCCGGGTGGTCACGCATATAGGCTAGAATTCGCAGGGCAATCCGCTTGTGCAGAAGCGAAAACTCCGAACGAATCCTCATAACCTCCCTGTCTTTGATATAGGCAGATCCGCTGAAGATCCCGTTCTTCTGCTTAGGACTACATTGCGCTTCCCAGATCGTATTGACCCTCAACAGGACCCGATCTCCGGGAAAAACCGGACCGCCTTGGATCACCTCCCGTTTGCCGCGAAACACCGGCAACATATCCGCAGTTTCGGGGTTATGCAGGACCCAGAGGCACCCTGCTTGGGCAAGCGCTTCCTCGAGAAGAACGGATGGCAGCATGCATAGCTCCGAAAAGTGGCCGAAACAGTGTTCCGGCTTCACGTCGAGGTAGGCCGATACTACGAATTTCTGAGGGTCGAGGTCTTCAAGTAGACCAGTTACGAATCGGAATTGGTCACCTTGGGGCAACCGAGTGATGATGTCTGTCGAAATGCCAGTGACCATGTGACCATAGCCCTCCAGGAAGAGATTAGTTGTTCAGGACCATCCAAGCGCTGCGGTCGCGCTTGGGAGATTTCATCGGTGCAACGAATCGCTGCGGACGCTTTAAGAAGATGATCGTGGCAAACCGCGCATCAACTTTCTGCTTCCAAAACGCTTCATCAACGCCAAGGTCTTTAGCATACTCTTTGCGGAGTTTGCCCAAGGCCTCACCGTCAAGGTTTTCAAAGTATAAGACATTGTCTACCAACACTTTTCCGACAATCGGCCTGCCGGGTTGCTTTAAGAGCAGCTCGTCCCCGTGGGAGACGGCGCCAAAAGGTGAAATGCGGGCGCGGGAGAGTCGCGCGTCAACGATCTTCGTGCCGTTTAAAACGGCTTCCAGCTCCTTTGGCCAAAAAACGACCACGTGCTGCGCCACACTACCCTTCTCCCTCCTTAGAACTATCGCTTGAGTGGTCTCTCACTATACGACTCCAGCTGGGGATCTGTCAATCCCTTACCACCCTGATTTCTATCCAGTGCCACCAAACCGGGCAATTGCTTACCGGCCAAAAACTCCAACGTTGCCCCACCCCCCATCGAAACGAAGCTTAGGTTTTCAGTTACTCCTAGCTTTTGGGCGGCCGCGCCGGTGTCGCCCCCGCTCACAATTGTTGTTGCGTCGCTTTGCGCAAGTGTCTTAAGGAT
>JAGVHQ010000005.1 GCA_020056565.1 Candidatus Berkelbacteria bacterium | reverse complement strand
TCAACCCTTCGGTTCATTCTTGTGGACCCGAAACGGGTGGAGTTAATCCACTACAACGGTATCCCGCATCTTTTGGCTCCGGTCATTACCGAAGTCGATAAAACCGTTTCAGCCCTGCGCTGGGCAGTTTCAGAGATGGACCGCCGCTTCGAAGCGTTTTCGCAAGCAGCAAAGCGCAACATCGAAGAGTTTAATGCGCACTCGAATGAAAAGATGCCCTATATCGTGATTATTATTGATGAATTAGCCGATCTCATGGCACAGGCATCCAACGACGTGGAAGCGGCAATCGTGCGGCTGGCACAGATGGCGCGTGCTACCGGAATTCACCTCATCTTGGCAACTCAACGCCCATCTGTAGATGTAATTACGGGTTTAATCAAGGCCAACATTACCACCAGAATCGCGTTTGCCGTCGCTTCACAGGTTGATTCCCGTACAGTACTTGACCTTTCAGGGGCAGATAAATTGCTTGGACACGGAGACATGCTATTTGTCTCCAGTGAGTATGGCAAGCCAAAACGAATTCAAGGCGTTTTGATTCTGGACAAAGAGATTCAGCGGATCACCGAATTCTTACGAGAACAAGGTAGTGCAAACTACGATGAGTCAATCACAAGTTACCGCCCCACCTCCCAGCGGGTGAGCGGCGACGCATTAATTGATGACGATCTGTTTGATGAGGCAAAACAACTTGTTATCCAAGCGGGGAAGGCGTCAGCGTCTCTTCTGCAACGTCGTCTCAGAATCGGATACGCCCGCGCAGCGCGATTACTCGATATTTTAGAGCAAGAAGGTGCGATTGGTCCGGCCGACGGAGCTCGGCCCCGAGATGTATTAGTGGGCGGTGCGGGTCAGTTCGACGGTCCACATCCTTCGGCCAACCCCGATGAGTCTAAAGAGTAATAGTCCTCACTGGCACACCCTGTCCGTGAAGCGCGTTGAAGCATTACTTGAGGTGAGCGCGGAAGGGCTTTCAAGCGCGAACGTACTTACGCGGCGCGCTCGGCACGGACTGAATCAGTGTGAGGTGCGCTCCTCTTGGCATTGGCTTGAACGTTTAATCGCCCAGTTCCTGACGCCTTTTACTTTGGTTTTGGTGGTGGCCGTCGCTGTCTCAGCCGTCGCAGGTGATTTATTAGAGGGGTGGATTGTCGCAGCGATCATTGTGGTTAACGGCTTGATCGGTTTTTTTCAAGAGGCGCGAGCGGAAAAAACTGCACAAACACTGAAGCGCTTAATCCCAGCAGAAGTAACAACGCTCCGCGACAATAAATGGCAAAAAGTCGCCACCTTTGAGCTTGTAGTTGGGGATCGGATTCGACTCGAAGACGGGATGCGTGTACCTGCCGACGCGCGCATTGTCGCGGCCCATGATTTATTAGTGGATGAATCTTTGTTGACGGGTGAGGCCGAAGCAATCCATAAAAATACGCTTGAGCTTGCCTCTCGGGTAACGCTTGCCGAACGGACCAACATGATTTTTGCCGGAACAATTATTCGTTCCGGAGCGGGCGAGGCACTTGTTGTGGCGGTGGGGTGCGCAAGTAAGCTTGGTGAAATTACAACAACACTTGCCTCGATTCAGCGCGAAGAAAGCCCCCTCACAGCCCAAGTAAGACAAATTGCGCGCGTAATTATGCTTTCAATTGCTTTGATTGTTGCAGGAGTAGGGCTCATTTCATTGGTGCAGGGACGCCCAGTTGTTGACACTCTTGTATTGGTTGCAGCGCTCGCGGTCGCGGCCATTCCTGAAGGTTTGCCGGCCCTTTTGACTGTTACGTTAATTCACGGGGTACGGGTGATGAGCCGCCGCGGAGTATTAGTCCGCCGACTTATATCGGTAGAGACGGCGGGTACGATTACTCATATAGCGCTTGATAAAACGGGGACGCTTACTGAGAACGCAATGCTGGCGACACGGATTTTCCTCCCCACCCAGGTATTCACCGTTACCGGCGAAGGATATGTTCCGAAAGGGGAATTTTTTGAAGGCAAAAAAAAAGTTACCCCTCATTCAAATCGGGCCTTAAAAACATTATTTCGAACAATCCACTGCATTCCCCATGTAGGAATTGAAGAACAAAATGGGACGCACTTACCCCTAGGAGATCCGACTGAAGCAGCGCTCTATGTTTTGGCTCGGAAAGGTGGGTCTGCGCACCGCTGTCGGGTGGTTGATCACTTGCCATTCAACCCGAAGCGCGCTTTTGCCGCGACAATCGTAGAGTTCGAGGGAGGAGCGCGGGAACTTAACCTGCGTGGCGCACCAGAGCGGATTCTGAGTCGAACTCCTTACGTTATGCGAGGCACACATACACAACGCTTCTCTTTGAAAGCTCGTCGGCAATTGCTCGAGGAAATCCGCGCCCACGCACCCGGGTTACGCTTGATCGCGCTCGCGATGCGCTCGACAAACAACTCTCGCATTCTCCCAGCTCAGGTAAACGACTTGGTTTTTGTAGGAATTGTAGCAATCGAAGATTCGATCCGGCCAGGGGTAGTCCAGGTTCTGAAACAGGTACAACGCGCTGGGGTTAAAACAATTATGCTCACTGGGGACGACCCGACCACCGCACGTTTAATTGCCGAACGCGTTGGAATTCTTGCGACGGCGGATAAGGTTATTTCATTGGTTGACAGCCCACACTTAACAAAAGAAGAAATCTTGCACGCAACGGTGTTTGCCCGCGTTGATCCTAAAACGAAGCTTTTGATTGTAAAAACTTTACAAGAAAATGGCGCGGTGATCGCAATGACCGGTGATGGATCGAATGACGCGCCCGCATTAGCGAGAGCCGATGTCGGAATCGCAATGGGTCGCAACGGAACAGATACAGCACGGGAAGCGGCAGATATCATCCTTACTTCAGATCGTTTTGATCAGATTGTCGCCGCGATCGAAGAGGGAAGAACTGTCTTCCGAAATGTCCGGCGGACTGTTCTGTTCCAAATCGGCACTAACCTTGCCGAGGTAGCGATCATCGTTGGTGTGCTTCTTGGAGGTGGCCCGACTCCGCTGTTGCCTCTGCATATCCTGTGGGTGAACGTTATTAGTGATGGGATTGCGGGGTCGGCTTTGGCATTTGAATCCAAGCACCGGGACGTATTACAGTACCCGCCCCTGCCTAAGGCAGCCCCGCTTCTTTCGCGGGTTTTAATCCTGCGCCTGGGTCTGATTGCGCTTTCGGTAACCCTTGTCACGCTCATCGCGTTCTGGTGGGGCAGTGCCCACGCAGGCCTGGCATATGCGCGTACACTCGCCTTTTTCACGCTGATTCTGACCCAGCTCGTTGTGGTCTGGGAATCAAAATCACTGAAGTATTCTCTGATCGGCGCGTCCATTCGAGACAACATGACACTTGTATACCTTACCCTCTTAGGGCTGCTGTCTGCGTTACTACCGATCCTGATTCCTCCCTTGCGCATCCTGTTCCACTTTACCCCCCTTGATCTAGGAGGATACGCCCTCGCAGGGCTTGCAGGAGGGCTGACGCTTGCGATAATTGAGGCCGATAAATATATCCGCGCTCGAGAACACGCACGTTATTAGAACCTATCTTATATCTATTTCTGATAACTGCATCGGGTCTATTTTGGCTGCAAGATACTCATCGCTCGTCAAGGTAGTGTTTACTATCTTTCCTCGCGCTTCGTATTTTTCGCTCAAAATATCCTCCGATTCGTTTCTCGAAACAGATATAAGATAGGTTCCATGAATTGATTCGGGTGATAAGGATGAGTACAATCACAAAGGAGGGTCGCGGATGAGAAATTTTATTACCCGGCCAGTACATCGCGCGCTGACAGTTGGAGTGCGGTTGCGCCGCGCCCGCAGAGCTCGTAAGCTTTCACTAGAAGAAGTGGAGCTGAAAACTTTAATCCGCCGCCAATACCTCGAACAATTTGAAAATGATGATGTCGACCACCTCCCCGCGGATGTGTATGCCCTGGGATTCCTCGAGCGTTATGCTCGTTTTTTACATCTGAAAGAAGATTCGATCATCGAACAGTTCCGCTCATCCCGAGCCCTTTTGGTGCCGCGCGAGGCACAATTAAAGCCTGAGCACTCTGTTAAAGAAATGAAGATTTTGATTACCCCCCGTCTTTTCATCGCGACCTCAGTGACACTCTCTCTGATCGGGCTGTTTATCTACATCAGCTTGGCCGTCCGTCATTTTACTGCCCGGCCGACGCTTGAACTTCGGACACCCTCTGAAATTATTACAAGCGAAAAAGTGATTGCGGTTGAAGGGCTTTCAGACGAAGCGGCAACTGTGACGATTAACCGCGAACCGATTGCCTTAAACGGTGACGGCTCATTCAGCCAAGAAGTT
>JAGVHQ010000019.1 GCA_020056565.1 Candidatus Berkelbacteria bacterium | reverse complement strand
GCAAGTGTCTTAAGGATCTCGTTCGTACCCGTGTCATACGGTGGCTCTTCGTTTCTGCCGAGACTGCCATTCCAGAACACCATTCGTGCCTTCGTCAAAAAAGAGCGGAACAGCGCAATTGTCTTCGGTCCGATATCCATGATCTGGTCTTTATGCCACACGAAATCAACGGGAAGCACGATTACATTTCCGGTCCTATTCATAATTTTCTCCGCTTCTACGAGGGCAGACTCATCAATGAAAGATTTTCTGACATCCTGACCTTTAGCTTGCAACAGTGTAGAAGCCATCGCCCCACCGACCAAAACTCGGTCAACGTGTTGGCTGAGGTAATCAAGCGTAGCAATTTTATCGCTAATTTTTGCCCCGCCGATAATCAGGACAAAGGGATGCTCCGGGGCTTCCCGCAATTTTGACAACGTTTCCACTTCCTTTTCCAGCGCAAAGCCGGCATACGCGGGAAGAAAGGTGGTGATTGCGTCCACAGATGCGTCAGCGTCATGACACATAGCAAAAGCCTCGTTTACATAAAGGTCCGCCAAATCGGCTAATTGTTTGGCAAGCAGCGGGTTATTATCTTCTTCCCCGGGCCAAAACCGAATATTCTCCAAGAGCGCAATTTCGCGGGGTTGCAAGTGATCTAGAACAGCGCGTGACTCAGAATCGTTAATCCCCTCAGTAAAATAGACCGTGCGTTTGAGGAGCTCGTAGAGATGAGAGGCGATCGGACGCATCGAAAGCTCGGGGGTGACGACCCCTCCGGGGCGACCCAATTTGCTCACAAGAATCAAACGCGCCCGGCGCGACAAGAGATACTCGATTGTCGGTAAACATGAACGCATCCGCTGGTCATTGGCAATTTCCATTCCCCCTGTCCCCTTTTTCAGAGGTACATCAAAATCAACGCGTACAAGTACCCGTTTCCCGTGTACATCCGCTTCCCGAACAGAAATCATATGCGAAAAAAATTAACGAGATGTGCCAACAGCAAGCGCCTGTTCAACGAGCCGATGACTGTAACCGAGTTCGTTGTCGTACCAAACAAATATTTTCACGAGGTTTCCGCCCACGACTTGCGTCAGCGCGAGGTCAACAATTGCGGATTCGCTGCGCCCAATGATATCTGAAGAAACAAGCGGCTCCTCAGTTACGGCAAGAATCCCTTTGTACTCCGGCTCCTGCGCCGCTTTTTTAAAGGCGGCATTGACCTCTTCTACGGTTACATCTTGTTTGAGAACGGCCGTAATGTCGGAAATTGAACCCACGATAACTGGCACACGTAAAGCCGTACCATCAAATTTTTCCTTAAGTTCAGGGATCGCTTCGGTAGTAGCTATTGCCGCCCCTGTAGAAGTTGGAATAATGTTTTGGGCTGCGGCCCGGGCACGGCGTAAATCGTGTGCCTTTCCACCTGGGGGCGGTCCGTCAACCAAGTTTTGCTCCGCTGTATAGCCGTGGACCGTGGTCATGAGCGCTTTTTCAACGCCAAAAACAGAGTGGAGCACGGCAATTACCGGTGCAATTGAGTTGGTTGTGCACGATGCGTTGTTAATTACCTCAGCTTTTCCATCGTATTGATTCGCTCCCAATACAAAGGTAGGGGCTGGGTTATCACCTTTGGACGGAGCAGAAATAATCACTCGCTTCGCACCCGCCGCGAGATGCGCACCCGCACTTTCAGAATCAATAAACCGGCCGGTGCATTCTAAAACAACATCAATTTCAAGTTCTTTCCACGGGAGGCGTTCGGGCTCTTTTTCTGAAAGCATTCGAATACGTGCCTCACCGATTACAAGCTGTCCGGCCTCAACACGTACTTGTTTTGAATACGGTCCGTACACTGTGTCGTAACGCAAGAGATATGCAAGCGTTTTGGCATCCGCAAGGTCGTTGACGGCCACAACCTCAACATCCGTACGTTCAAGCGCCACCTTACAGGCTGCCCGCCCGATCCGCCCAAATCCATTAATTGCAATCTTGAGTGCCATAGCTGCTTGTAGCATAACACCAAGCTTGGGCGTTGACAAAAGAGCGGTTTCGCCTATACTTAGGACGTTCGTTTTCTGTGAAAAGCGAGCATCTGAACAAGGAGGAGCAGATGAACGGAACTTCAAAAACACACATGCTTTTGGATTGTCTTCTTGATGAGGTTTCGGACATCCTTGCTCTCAAGCAAGACGACGCCAAACCCCCCCACCGCCTTGCCGAACGAGTTCTTAAACGCCCTCGGCTTGCCAAGGTATTCACGGGGTTCCTCGTGACATCGAAGAAGGATGCCAAGAAACTCGACATGCTCGAATCTCAAATAAGAGCAGCGCTCGTCGATTTGGATGAAGGCAAAACTGCCGCGGCAATCACCATTCTCCATGAGTGGTGCGAGGGGCTCAATGCAGGTTCCAAAAGTGAGTTTCCCACCACCTTGGAGCAAGTGTTCATCTGTGCCGCACGCGAGGCCAAATGCACTCGTGCGGACATTGGAAAAATCTTGCTCGAGCTTGCTCGAAGCGCTGAACGGAGCAGATTCAAGAACTTTCCCGGCCCCCCCGCCTCACGAATCCTCACCAAACACCTCACCGACCCCACGGAAAAGACCCCTTAGCCCCCGGAAAATCCGGGAACCCCGCTCTCCAAGCGGGGTCTCTTTTTTTAGCGTGCAAATGCGTGGCACAAAGCGGTGAATTCTTTTGCTTTGAGTGAGGAACCGCCTGCAAGCACGCCATCGAGTTCCGGTTGACCGGAAAATTCCTCTACATTTTCACTCGTAACGCTTCCGCCATATAAAATAGGAATCTCCCCGGCGAGGCTGGCGCCAAACCGACGCGTAAGCCACTTTCGGATGAGCTCGGCAATATGATTGGCATACACGCCGTCCGCGGCCTGTCCGGTCCCGACTGCCCACACCGGCTCATAGGCAATCGCGATCTGCCCAACCTCTTTTTTGGAAATTCCCTCCAGCCCTTCTTCAAGTTGAGTCGTAATGTCCGAGCGCGCCTCGGTACGGGTGGGCCGCCCGTGGTGACGTTTTTCTTGATGGTGGACGCGCGTTAGCTCGCCGACCGCCAAGATTGCGGTCATCCCCTGTTTAATAACCGCGTGTACTTTTTCATTCACAAGTGTCGAGCTCTCTTTGAAAATCCGGCGGCGTTCGGAGTGGCCGACAATCACGTAGTCAACAATCCCCCTGAGCATCGCGGCCGAAACCGCGCCGGTAACTGCGCCTTCCTCTTTATAATAAGCGTCTTGTGCCCCCAATTTCAGATGTGAGGGACGATGTGTAAGGATTTCTGCAACCGGCACGATCCAAGGGAATGGCGGGCACAGCACAACCCTGACCCCGCCAACTTCACTGATGCTATTACGAAGCGATGTTGCCAAAATCAACGCTTCGGAAAGCGTTGTATGCATCTTCCAGTTCCCCACCACGAGACGTTGGCGCACCCTCACTCCTTATTTCTAGTGTATCTCTATGAGAGTAAGCGAACAATGTCGCGGTACGTAATTGCAAGAAAAAGAACAATCAGTAGGATAAACCCAGCGGCATGCACTGCACCTTCCACTCTGCCCGCAACGCGGCGGCGGAACACACTCTCGATCCCAATGAAAAGCAGCCGACCCCCATCAAGGGCGGGAAACGGCAGGATATTGAAAAGCCCGACGGCCAACGAAAGAACACCGATAAATCGCACGACATGAAGGATGCCGAGATTCATTACTTGCGAAAGCATTGCTACGATCCCGACCGGCCCGACAACCCCACTTGTTGCTTCGGCACCCGTACCACCAAAGATTCCTGTGAGCATTCCCCACAGAGCTTGCCCGTTCACACTCACCACTTCCCAAAAAAACTGCAGCCCGTACCATGGGGCGTACCACCACACGCGCTCTTGTTCGGATGTGCCTTGCGAGTCTGTGTCAATCAGAGAGATTCCGAGCGGAGTCTCCGCGTCCGGGAGCTGGGCGGTAAAAGTACGTTCCTTGGCAAAACGTTTCACGGTAAATGTAATACTCTGGCCACGCATGTTTTTTATTGTTTGAGCAGTCTCTGTGGCACTTACTGCTGTAGTAGAGTTGACATTCACAACTAAGTCACCGGGTTGAATCCCCACTTGCTCAGCAACAGAACCTTTCACAGTCGAGGCCACGACCACTTGGTTTTGAGATTTTATGAGAGTACTTGCACCAATCCAAATTGTGAAAAGAAACCAGGCAAGCAAAAAGTTCATGACAACGCCCGCGACGATCACTAACGCGCGTTTACTAAGCGGTTGATTGTTAAACGCTTGGGGATCTTCGCTTTCCTCGTCTTCACCCGCCAGTTTTACATACCCCCCCAAAGGAATCAGGTTGATTGCGTAGGTTGTTTGATTACGGGTACGCTTCCACAGACGCGGAGGAAACCCGAATGCGAACTCTTTTACAGGAATTCCCGCGCGACGAGCGGCTAAAAAGTGGCCAAGTTCATGGACGAATACAATCAAACCTAAAATGAAGATAAAGAGGATTATGGTAAAAAACATTAGGGCTTCTTAAGCTCGTCTTCTTTTTGCTTGGTAAAGTCTACAATTTTACGATTAAAAGTTTCAATTAATTTGTTGAGTTCTTCTTCGCGGCGATAACGGTCGTCCTCGGTTAATTCTCCCCGTTTCTCCTGTTCCTGTACTTGCTCCCATGCAAGCTTTCGAACTGAGCGGGTTGCAATCCGCGCCTCTTCGGCCCGGTCATGCGCATGTTTAATGAATTCTCCCCGTCGTTCCTCGGTTAAAAGCGGAAATACAATCCTCACCAGCGCCCCATCATTCACCGGATTCAAATCGAGACCCGACTGCCGGATGGCAAGCTCAATGTCACCTAACGCGTTTCGATCAAACGGTTGAATAATCACTTGATTTCCCTCCGCAGCGATTGAGGCTACGGTATTGAGAGGGGTAAGCGTACCGTAATATGAGACCTTTATACCGTCCAAGAGCGAAGTTTGTGCTCGCCCGGTACGAATCTGGTTGAGAGCTTGTTGAAAGTGGTCGAGTACGACGTTCATTTTCTCTTCGCACTCTCGTACCCAACTCATTCTTCTCCTAAGGCATAGCGCGTAAAATGCCGAATCTCAACTTTTTCACCAACTTTTGCGGAGACCTCTTCTAAAAGCGCGCGAACAGTCTTAGATTCATCTTTAATGAAAGGTTGCTTCAGCAATTCTTCAACCGATTCGGGGGCCATCGAAGTAATATGCAGGGCAATATCATGAACAAATTCTTTGTAATCGCTCGTGCGGGCAACGAAATCGGTCTCGCAATTGACTTCCACGATTACCCCTAACCGGCCGTTGTGAGTGTAGGCCTCGATTAACCCATCATGCGCATTGCGAGAAGCCGCTTTTTTTTGAGCGCGGGTTGCGCCTTCGCGAGCAAGGATTTCACGCGCTTTCTTTTCATCCCCTTCCGCTTCGTCCAATGCGCGCTTGACATCCATCACGCCGGCGCCAGTTTCCTCGCGTAAGCGCTTCACGAGCTCAAGTGTCACTTAGTCTCCTTCTCTTCCTCTTTAACTTTTGGCTTCGGCTGTTTTGCAATACCGGTGGCAATCGCACTTGCGATGCGCGAAACAATAAATTCAATTGTCCGCACAGCGTCGTCGTTAGCAGGAATCGGGTAATCGACAAGGTCGGGGTTGGCATTCGTATCCACGAGTGCCACAATTGTCAACCCAAGTTTACGCGCTTCCGCAATCGCGGTCCTTTCCTCTTGAGCATCAACAACAAAAAGCGCATCAGGCAACTGCGAAAGGGTTGCAATCCCAGCAAAACGCGCTTCCAGCTTATTCAGTAAATCAGCTTTGCGCCCCCGCTCCTGCTTTGTGAGCGTTTCCCATTTCCCGTCTTCTTGTTCTTTACGCAAGGTGTCTACACGCTTGAGGTTCTCGCGCACTGTCTCAAAATTAGTAAGTGTCCCGCCGAGCCACTTGCTCGCAACATAGGGTGTTGGGATTTCTTTTGCATACTTTACAATCGCTTCCCGCGCTTGAGATTTTGTTCCAACAAAAAGAATTGTTTTGCCTTCTTTCGCAAGCGAGTGCACGGCCTGCTCTGCCTCTTCAAGTAAACGAGCGGTCTTCTCAAGATCAATAATAAAGACCCCATGTCGCACGCCAAATGTATACTGGCGCGAAGCTGGATTGGAACGCTGCTTTTTATGCCCGAAATGAGCACCAAGCTCAAAAAGGGCTTTTACGGTTGGTTGTGCCATGAAATGTTCTCCATCTGCCAAATAAATGTCTTTCTAACTATACGGGAACGGTTGCTTTGAAACAAGAGATGCGGTATCATTTCCCCAGTAGGAGCACGATGAAATCATCCATCCACCCCCAATATTACCCCTTGGCGAATGTGACATGCAGTTGTGGCAATCAATTTAGCGTGGGTTCAACAAAGGAAAAAATATCCGTTGAGATCTGCTCGAACTGCCACCCGTTATATACTGGTACCCAAAAATTTGTTGATACCGCCGGAAGGATCGACAAGTTCAAGGCTCGCGTTGCGGCCGCCGCAGAGCACAAAGTTGTAAAGAAGGCACATGACCGACGAAGCGCGAAAGCAACAGATTCGGCAGACCCTAACACTGCTGCAGAATCCCCAGACGGAAACTGAGCTTGCCGATTTAGCCCGCGAAGAACTCTTAGGATTATTGCAGCCCGCAATTACCCAGAGTAATACGGGGCGTCTTATTTTAGAAATCCGCGCGGGAGTTGGCGGGCAAGAAGCAGAACTGTTTGCCGCAGAATTGCTGCGCATGTACCAGCGCTTTGCCGAGCGAAACGGTTGGAAATTCAGCACACTTGATACCTCCTACTCTGAAATCGGGGGGGTAAAAGAAGCAGTCGCAGA
Organism: Candidatus Berkelbacteria bacterium; assembly: GCA_020056565.1. Lineage (GTDB taxonomy): Bacteria > Patescibacteriota > UBA1384 > JAGVHQ01 > JAGVHQ01 > JAGVHQ01. The sequence goes on along the minus strand of JAGVHQ010000019.1, from coordinate 1,660 downwards.
AATTGAAGGCACAGGCACCTATAACGCCCTGCGTTTTGAAGGCGGGGTGCATCGCGTGCAACGAGTACCGAAAACCGAAAAGTCCGGCCGCTTGCATACCTCCGCTGCAACAGTAGCTGTGTTGCCGGAGGTACCGGAGAGCGAAATCACCATCCGAACAGAAGATATCCGCGTGGATGTCTATCGTGCCGGCGGGCACGGCGGCCAGGGTGTGAATACCACCGACTCCGCAGTGCGGATCACCCATCTGTCGACCGGAGTAGTGGTAACCTGCCAAGACGAACGCTCGCAAATTAAAAACCGCGCTAAGGCCATGACCGTTTTGCGCGCCCGTTTAGCCCGGTTTCAAGAAGAACAACAGCGTGATTCACGTTCTTCCACTCGGATGGAAATGATCGGCTCGGGCGACCGATCGGAAAAAATTAGAACCTATAACTTTCCCCAAGACCGGATTACCGACCACCGCATCAAACAAAGCTTTCGCGCGATCGAGCGTGTGCTTGGCGGGGACATCAATGCGCTTGTTGCCGCGCTCCAAAACGCCTACAAATACGAGGCCGCCTCAGCCGAGTACGAAAAACTCTTCGAAGAGCCGCTGCCGGTCTCGCTTACCGCCACAAATATCCATGTATAATCACTCACCTAACGGCTATACATGTCCTATTTGCTTAGGCGTGAAAGGGGTCGAAAGTAATGAAACGCTCATTTGCAAAAGTGACATCGTCTTCAAGGATGATTTGGTTACGGCCTTCATCGGCTCATTCTTTATAGAAGGTAACCATGGAAGCGTGATCATCGTGCCGAATGAACATTTTGAAAACATCTACGACTTACCTAATAAATACGCTCACCGAATAGCGGAGATAGCGCAGAAGGCAGCTCGGGCAGTACGAAAAACATACCCCAGTGATGGCATAACAATTCTTCAAAATAACGAGTCAGATGCGAACCAGCACGCATTTCATTACCATCTACACGTATTCCCGCGCTATAAAAGTGACCGATTTTTTGAGCAGCTCTTAAAAACACAAAAAAGCACTCCTGAGGAGCGACAACAATACGCAGACAAGGTCAAAAAGGAACTTTCAACGGCTTAGGAGTGTAAGATTTCCGGTCGCTTGCATACCGTTGTGCAAGTTCTTTTTTTAAAGCCGAGTACGAAAAACTCTTCAACGAACCCCTGCCGGTTTCGCTCAATTCGTAAGTTTTTACTGCTTACGTGCGAATGTGTATTGATAGCTATCTGCTTCGTTCTCTAAAGGTATGAATTCAAAACCTTTTTGAGCCCATACGTCTTTCATCACCTGCTTAATCTCGTCTCCCCTGCTAGTGTAAAAGACTTCTTCACCCTTAAGTTCTTGTGCGCCGATAATAAATGAGTGGGTTGCGTGATCAGCGAGGAGATACCCACCTGGTACTAGATTTGCGACTGCTTTTTGATCTGCATCAATGTCAACGCCCGTAGTTCTGAAACCTAAAATCATCCCTACTTTGTCAGGAGCTTCATAGATAGGAATCGATGATTTATTTTGGTCAAAAGCTCGATCTGCACCGGGTTTTGCATACAAAGTCGGTGAAACAGCCACTGTCACTACCTCATCTCCTTCACCAAAATCAAAACTGAATTCTAGCTCAGTCGGAGAAGTCTGTTTCGGAGCTT
>JAGVHQ010000010.1 GCA_020056565.1 Candidatus Berkelbacteria bacterium | reverse complement strand
GTTATTATTATCCCGAACAAAAAAACAAAGAAAGCCTGGAAACCATTTACCGACCAAACAAGAGCGGTCGGTGCGAGTAATGTTGCGAATGCGATTGAGAAGGAAGCAAACGTACCGATGAATTCATTCAATATATTTATCTCAATCAAGCCGCGGACCCTTGTTCGGATCAATAATACAAAGTCACCTCGAATCTTTGGGGCAAAGGCAATGATGCACACCGAAAGTATTGCATCTCCCACATACTCCCAAAAGTTTGTCGTCCAATAACTTGTTTCTAGAGCAAAGAATTTGAATAGAACAATACTAATCGCGCCAATCAGACAACCGAGCATCATATTCCAGAATGCATCATTATGGAACCGAATCTTTCCCTCCATTTCAATTGAGAGTATTACGGCGCCGACGATTACCATTCCTGCCGCGAGAGTCTGATGAACTGCTAATTGTTCGCCTAAGATAAAGTAGCCCAAAAAATATACGAATACAGGGATCATCTGGAATAGTGGCACGACAGAAGTAACACTCTCCTTTTGCAAAGCATAAAAGTAGGGCAGTAGACCTGACGCGCCGAATATGCCCAACATTGTAATTAAAAGTGCAGTTGATATTGGAATTGATATCACACTGGGTTCAATTAGGAAAATGATTGGCAAAACAATAAATGAGATAAGAGTTCCAAGCAAAAAGAAAACGCCAAATCTGCCTTCAAAAAAGCGAGAAACGAGATACTTATCAATATAATTTGAGATCGCCCATAAAAATGGCGCGACAAGCGCGATCAGGAACCAAGACATATTTTTTTATTCCTCAATAACGTTTTGCGCGCAGTAAGAGCCGAAAATTTGGACACGGTTACGTACAAAGTTTCCCTGAGAGCTAATACTCGTTGAATTCGGTTCGCGATCGCCGGGTGCGCACACGATTGGCACTGACAAAAATGTCGGCTTTTCAAAAATCGTCCACGAAAGTAAGCCAAACGCCGTTGCTGCGAGTGCCGCGCCAACAATTATCAGAAGTATTGGTTTAAGCATATTCTGTTTCCTTCACGAGTTGCACGACCTCATCTTTAGTGTAACCGATCAGCTCATAACTTACCGACCACGGTTTTTGAGTGACATCCGCGCCAAATCATTCCGCGGGTTACTAATTTAATATTTCAGGTCGCCCTCATGCCCATGGCCACGTTTAACTTTTTTTCGTGTCTTGCGCGCGGAGTCTTTTTTAATCGCTTTGGCGATGTTGGTAATGTCGGTAAAGCGCCCTTTTTTGTCGCGCTCCGCGTAATGCGTTTTTTTATGAATTTTTATCTTTGTGCGAACAGACATTACTCGTCACCTCCCCTGTGTACTTATTGTTCTAGAGTGTGACTTTTGTTGCAAGTGAAGACCCTTTCTTTCCGGGGAAGTATTTGGTATACTCTTTGCGCTCTTGCAATGCAGTAGCAACTAGTACGCAAGGGCAGGTGAACACATGGCTCGTAAATTCGTGGAGGGGGCCGACCTGTTTGTTGGCCCGTACGATTCGTTTGATGCCGCGCAAGCGGCAATCGAAGAATTCAAGTCGGGAGAGAAGACTGAGTTCATGCCCGTGCACGGCAAGATCGCCGGCTACCATATCGATCCTCGGGAGAAGCATGTCCCCATTCAGGAATTCCCCGACGGTTTCGGAGAAGGTATGCCGGTTACGGTCACTTTCTTGAAGCGCGTCGGAGACATCTCGATTACTCGGCCGGGCGGCTTAGGCGGCGTCCCGCGGTTCTTCCCTCGTATCCGCGCGACGGTGGAGTACGGGCCCGAGCTCGAACCCGCAGGCGAAGCCGCAACAACGGGCGCCGACGAACCGGCGGCGAGTGCCGAGGCTTCTGCTCCGGCCAAGTCGGCCACAGAGGCGGAATGGCCGGAAGGCCCTCAAACCGAACCGGACGCATAGGCGTCCGTGTTACCCTCAGGCGACAGTGCGCTGCCGTCTGAGGGGCTTTTTAATTTGAGTTCAAAAAAGGACCCCGACTTGACGCCGGGGCCACCCCAATCATGGGGATTTTCGATCTTCTACACGATGGTCACGCTCGAGACTTCTGATTCGGTGAGCTCGCGCCCAAGGAAGCAGTGCCATGTATCCGCTGCCCAGAAAGCGAAGAAGACTTCGTCGTCCTGGTCGTTTGTGGCCAAGACGTCGAACATGTCGTGCTCCTCAAGGTCGAGGATGCGCGGGGTAAGTGGAAAGCCGAAGCCTTCCTTTTCTCCCAGCGCACTCGTGACCTGCAAATAGCTGCAGTCGTGTTGACCGGTTTTTGGATTCTTGTTCTTCCCCATTGCACGGCTGATTGTCCAGTCGCGGCCGTCACCCAAGAGATTGGGCATGATTTTGTCCCCTCTCTCGATGACCTCTTGCCGTTCATCTTCCACACGCTGACTTTGTCGGCTGGTGAGCGTCAGCGGGTTAAATACATATTGCTTACCGCCAAAGAGTCCTGCCATGCCGCCTTTGTCGGTGACGGCAATGTCGGAACTTTCTTCGCCGCTTCTGCGGTACACAACCATCCTGAGCACACCCACGATTGTCCTGTCGGTCGTGCTTCCCTTCTCCTTAAGGGGGTCAACGGTAGGCAACTCCATGATCGTTTGGCCAGCCCGAAAACCAGGCGTCTTGCCGAATTCAAGGTTGCGCTTGTTGGCCGTGTGCACGTCAACATGTCCGCTGTTTCCATCCTTAGGATGGATAACGGCCACGCCCCGCAACCTGACCTTTTTCTGTTCGTGTTCCCAGCGCGGCGCGTTTTCTTCTTGCCACGCACGGTACTTGGTGATGAAGAAATAGCCCACCACGGCGATAATCGCCAGGTTGGCTAGCGTTCCAATGATTCCCCATATTTGAAACATGTCCGTCCTCCTTACCCGCCGTCAAAGCTGCCACTTGGGCCGCTGTCAAAGCTTCCCGAAGGCCCGCTGTCAAAACTCCCGCTTGGGCTGCTGTCAAACCCGCCACTCGGGCCGCCTCCGCCGATGCCGCCACCGTCACTGTCTCCTCCACCGCCCCAACCGCCGAATCCGCCTCCAAATGTGGTGGAGTCGTCGGCGCGCGACGAGGTATCAACGCTGTTATACGCTGCCACTGCAAGCGATTCCGCCTTCTGGAACAGTGCAAGCGACTCAATCGGGTCGCTTTCCTTGATCTTTCGGGCAGCGCTCAGCTTTGATTGCGCTTGCGAAACATAGCTCTGGGCCTCAGTTTGCGTGTTGTGGTCGTAGCTTGAAATGTGGCTTTGGGCGCGGCTGACTTCAGACTGCGCATCGCCTTTTGCATCATCGAGCTGATTGATCGCGGAGACGATTCTGCGCCATGTGCCGATCGCAAGTTCGAAACATGATCGAGTCTCTTTGATGGTTCTGCGTGCTTGTCCAAGCTGTTGCTTTGCTTCGGTAAACCGTTGCGTATTCATCGAGTTGAGACTTTTGGCACCTTCGATTTCTTGCTCTGCTGACATGAGACGTGGATAGGCCTTGGCAACATCGCCCAGCATCCGATACCGAGGGTAACGCTCGAGGTTTTCGCCCGCTTGCATTGCCGATCGGTAGAGCCCTCTCGTTTCCGCAAGCCCGCTTGCTAACGCTTCGACGCCTTTGGTGTTCTCGTCGCGCAACGCAACCACTGCTTTTGATGCCGCACGCGCGGCGTCGAAATCCTTTTGCGTGAGCATGCACAATTCGTACACGCTTTTGTAGTCCGGAAGGTTGTTCCAGATGAGCGTTTCGCGGATTCCGTATGCGTTTGCGTTCGCAACATTCGCCCTGTTGATCGACTCCCGCGCTTTCTCAAAGTGGGATGTGAAAAATCCCTGATTTTGCGTGAGGTCGTGGATCTCGTTGCTGACTGCGGCCCCTAAGCGTGAGAGCCGTTCTGGTTCGCTCGTATAAAGCTTGAGCGCCTTATCCAAGAACTCAATGTAGCCGTACAGGTTGTCAGATTGCGTGCGAACTAGGTTGAGTTTGGCAAATGCATTACGCGCATGCTCGCGGATCGTATCCGGAGTTTCAGCGTTTTTGGCTGCGAGAAGCTCTTTGTCGACGTTCCAGGCCGTTGCTTGTGCTTCCACAAGCGAGAGCTTTTTCAAGTAGTCGGGGTTGTGAACGGCGAAGGCATTCTTGTGTGCCTCTTCCGCTCGCTTCAGATGGGTTTTTGCCAGCGTGGCACTGTGCGTAACCTGGTCTCGGTACGCAATGGCACCCCCTATCATGCGGCTTTGAATACAGCCACCCAATTGGGATACCAGCCACAACGGCACTAGGATCCATACCAACGTTTTTGTGCTCATATACTCACCATTTATTCAGAATTCCTCTCCAAGACTGGGTCTTGGAAACTGAGTAGTTTTTACCATAAATCTAGTTTTCAATCAAGTGCTATGGGCTGGTTTATGCAGATTGAAAATTTTGCAAGAGACAACCCACGCGTATCGCACACGCGTGGGTTGTCGTTGCGGTCGGATCAGCCCCAGGTGAAGGCCGGCTTGAGCGATGGGTCGCCGATCACGAAGTCTCCATCCTTGAAGATGGGTCGTCCATCGATCGTGATCGTTCCATCTCCGATTGGCACGATGAAGTCCCAGTGGACGGCGGACTTATTGTGGTTGCCCGTGTTGGGGTATCCACGTCCCGCAGCTACATGGAATGTTCCCACCATCTTCTCATCGAAGAGGATCTGCTTGGTGGGCTTCGTAACCATGGGGTTGGTGCCGATGCCAAGCTCGCCGAGCCGCCGCGCACCCCTATCGGTGTTAAGCGTCTTGACGAGGAAGTCCTCGCCTTTGCTGGCGGTGGCTTCAACGATCACACCGTTCTTGAACCGGAGATAGACGTCCTCGACCACATGGTCTAGATAGTGAGTCGGGAAGGCCATGCGTAGCCATCCATTGACCGAGTTGGGAACTGGGCCAGTGAAGAACTCCCCGTCTGGGGCGTTCTTATAGCAGGCGCAGTTGTCCCACGTTTTGCCCTTGATCGACATCTTCAGATCCGAATTTGGACCTTTCAGATGTACCCGGTCGGAGTTCGGACCTAGGTCGTCGATGAGGCTTTGCTGCCACCTGCCGAACTGCTGCCACCAGGCGATCGGATCGTCGAGATGGAGCATCATTGCTCGGCTGACGAAATCTTCGAACTGGATGAGGCTGGTTCCGAAGTCCTGTGCGTACGCCTCCGTGGGGAAATCGGTGAGCACCCAGCGAAGCGCGCCGGTGGCCTGGCGGTTCATGAAGATGCTTGCCGTCGGCTTTTGCGCCGCCATCCTGCGCGACAAGCGTTCGGAGTTGACTGTACTCAAAGCCTTCGTGTTCGCCGATGCCCTGATGATGATCTCGACGTCTGGTTTCGCCCGGCACCAGTAGGCAAGTTCGTTGAGGTGGTCAAGCTGTGCATCTGTGCCCAGTTCGATCAGAGTCTCAACTACGCCATCGGGCGCTGATTGGAAGACCGCGTGGCCGCCGGCAAGCGTAACTTCCTTGAAGACCGCCAGGGCGGCTTTCTCGGCTAGAGGCTCGTAGCGAATATTGACGAGCAGCTTGGCTAGTTTTTCATGATCAAACACTGTCTGAACTCTCCTCCCCACCCCGAAGGGTAGGTAATACTCACGCGTAAACGTATTCCCCGTGGAAAATCGTCCCCGCTTCGAGCTAGTGTCATTTTAGATGAACGGGGCGAAACAATCAATATAGATGGGGTGCGTGTCACCCTACTCTGGGCCGCAGAGTCTCTCTGTGACCTTTATTTTTTAGACCCAGTTTTTTTTAGAGCGGCGACAATAAAGAGCGCGGAGAACAACAGGATTATCCCAATACTAATCCCCAAGTGTGTGGACGGATATTTTTCCCAAATAAGCGTCAGCACCCCCACGGTTCTCATTGTGGGGTATACAAAAATTAATGTGCCGACCGTACTCCAAAATAAAAACGGCCAAAAATTAAATCCAGCAAATCCGGCCACCAGCGATGACCACGGTCGAACATACCCAATTAAACGCGTCACAAGCACGGTGACCGATCCGTACTTGAGATACCAGTGCTCAATTTTTTTGCGGGTACTCACAAAACCGGCCTTGTCCTTGAACCGCCTGCTTAGTCCTTTTGAGAGGCGGTAGCCAATCCAGTAGGCCAGTGTTGCGCCAAAAATATGGGCCAAACTAATCAGCCAGTACATTTCCCAAAAGCTGTATCGCCCCTCTAAAATGTAGCGTTGAGAAACCAAAAACGCCCCAATTGTTGGTAGGGGGAAAGAAATATTTTCAAGCGCCATTGAGGCAAAGATTCCCGCTACGCCCCACTGATCAATAAGATGCAGGAATGCTTGAAAGGTCATTCCTTAACCAAAAATAATTCGTTTTGCCGAATAAATGACCACAGTAATGTCTTGAGAAAAGGGTTTTTAAGTGATAGCTGCGTACGATACGCTTTGAGCGCTTTCTCTTTTGCAATGAGTTGTTCTTTGGTGAGCGGCAAAACTCTCCAGGTGTTATTCGCATTAATTAATTTAAGCGGTGGGAGTAAGTACGAATGACGATCCGACCCAAAGGGCTGCGGGTAATTGGTGAAGTGGATCAAAAAATAATACGCCCTGTAGCCAAACTGTTGTTGCAATTCACCAACCACTTCCCCGCAAGCCGCGTGGTCTGGGTGGTGGTCGCCTGCAAGTGTTGTCACAACAATTGTCGGTTTGAACTGCTCTATCTCGGCCATGAGTATCGCGGGAAAATTTGGGTCGTTTTGTAATGTTGCGTCCCGAAAACCCAAGAAAACTAACGAGTCTTTGGAAAGCCCAAGCTCACTCATTGCGGAGCGCGCCTCACTTTCGCGCTCGGCTTTTAGGCGGTGCTTATTGCCGTCAGTTGCCCATACAACTTTAACGGGAGCTCCGGCGGAGCGCGCTTGTTGAATTAATCCGCCTGCGCCTAACACGTCGTCGTCTTGGTGGGGCGCGACAACCATCACGCGGTCTTGGGCGGTGATGGGGGCGATTGGGTCCAATAGTTGATAGGCACTCTGGGGCAAGCTATCAATTCGTCCAAACCACACCGCTAACCCAAATCCCAGGAGAGCTGCAATCCAGGCCAAACGAGTCTTGCGGTTAAAGGAGTGTTTGATAAAGTTTTTCATATTTACCCAAACTATACTGTAACTCGTGCCGCGCAATCCGCGTAATGTTTTCCGCTCCCATGCGTGCGCGCAACGGGGCGTTGGTGAGTAAATTTTTGAGGCATTGTTCCAGCTCAGCTCGATCTCCGGGACGAAACAGTAGCCCGTTCGTGCCATCTTCAATCAGCTCGGGGAGTGCCCCACCTGCGGCTGCAACTACCGGTTTGCCAGCGGCCATGGCCTCAAGCGTGGCAATGCTTTGGGTTTCAATTGCCGAGGGCATCACAAAAATATCCGCTACTTGATACGCTGCTACCAAATCAATGCTGTGGTGTTCAATTGTGCCCGTAAGCGTTGATATCGAGCCTAAGCCGGCGCGCTTCAGTGTGTGTTTGAGATGCGCTCGTTTATTTCCTGAGCCGACGATCAGTAAATGACAGCGCACATCCTTGGATACCTGCGCGAATGCTTCTACCAATAAATCGAGCGCTTTGTCTTTGTCGAGTCGTCCCACGTAAAGAATGATTGGCACCTCGGGCAATTTATATCTACGGTGCGTTGCCGCAGTGGGAAGATAAGTAAAGAATCGTTCGAGATCCACCCCATTGCTCAGCGGCACAACTTTGGTTGTAACTCCGAGCCCCGTGAGGTAATCAGCCACTGTCTTGCTCGGAGCAATTACGGCTTGGCACACGTTATAAAAACGAACGATTTTCTTGCGTAGTCGCTCGAGTACGAATCCGCGCATGAATGCAGGGAGATACTCTCCGACATAATCGAGCATAAAGTGATTCGAGACAACTGTGCTCACACCGTGGTCGCGGGCATGTGCTTGGAGATACCGACTCATTGCCATGGGGTCATGCACGTGCACAATATCTGGGCGGAACTCCGTGAAAATCTTTTTCATCCACGCCCCGGTAAAAATGGGGATGTGAAAACCGCGCCGAACCGGATTTGGAATGGCGCGAACTCGAAAGATCGTAATAGCATCCCGCTTTTCCTTATAGCTGGTCAAAGATCGTGAGGGTGCCACAACTAAAACCGTGTGTCCCTGCTTGGCAAAATAGCGGCTTTGCAAATCCACCGCGACTGCCACACCCGAGACATTTGGGGGGTAAGAAAGCGTGCTGATAAGAATTCTCATGTGTTAGAGAAGGGTTTGTTTATTTTGGATCTCGATTGTTTTTTGCTTACTTTTTTGTCCGCGCTTTATCGTAAGCAAACTTTTAGGGAATTTCAGATGCTCGGCCAATAATTCGATTACCGCCGCATTTGCCTGCCCTTTTACCGGAGCGGCCGTAACCGCTACCGCAAAATGTGTCGCATCTACTTGCTCAATTTTGTTTGCCACTGCGTTTGGTTTAACTTTAATAAATAATTTCATACGAAATCTTTTGCTGTTAGCCCGGATTGGCGCACGATCGAACTGAATGTTCCCGCTGGTATTTCCTTCTTGTCCATTGGCAGAATAACGGTACGACTCTCTCGACGGAATTTAGCGTGGCTACCGCGTTGGGAGACAAACACAAATCCGTTTTTGGTGAGAGTGGTACTAATTTGTTTTGAAGAATAGCGTCTAGGCATACTGCAACTGGCGTGTTTCAACCGAGGGGTCGCTCACCTCGTGATAGCCAGCTGCGTTATCTTCAAAATAGAGCTCGAGCGCTTCCTCGATATTTTTAAGAGCTTCATTTTTGGTTTTACCAAAGCTGGAGACATCCACATTCAGACACTGGGCAACGTGGTGCTTGCCTTCTCTCCAAACCACAACTTTCACATGGATCTTTTTCATTAAAATCAGTATATCACAGGGTTACTGCCGCTTACAGTTTACAAAATCTAGCCTTCAATTTCCGAAGCGCTGTGGCGGTACTGACAGAATTCGCACGCTGATGAAGGTTGCGGAATAATCTCCGATTCTAGGCACACTTTGATTTTTCCAAGCGCTGGCTCAATCCACGCGTCGCTACCTTTGTAGGAAATGATTTTTACTTTGAACTCGAGTTTTGCGTCAAAGGCCGCAACGTCTTTGTCGCCATTCACGTACACAAAATAGGCGGTGTCAGAAACAGTGAACCCATTGCCGCGCAATAGCCACTGGTAAACTTCCATCTGGCGTTTGTAGGCACGGTGAAACCCTTGGTCGGTGAGTTCCACCTCGCCCGCCTTAGCGGTTGCTTTGTAATCCACCACGTGTAACTCATTTTTTGGGGTAACCCAGATGTCATCTACCGCGCCAAAAATAAGTAGGTCAGTGGGTTTGTGTTCTACTTGCACGCCGGTAAAGTTATGTCGCCATTGATTGATTTTTTCGTGCTGAAACGGCACGGCGTCAATGCCGTACTTCTTCATTAATGGATGGGCGCTACCCTGCGCACGGTGAATGTCGAATTCTTTTTTCAGCAAATGGTCTACCGCTGAGTTTAGTGTAAAGGGCGGGCCGCTGGGGCGTTTTACGCCTTTCACTTTATCCAACCAAAAACAGCGCGGGCATTGCGTAAATAATTCGATTTTAGTTCGGGAAATCTTTATCATTTTTTGATTCTACTCTGAAAACCGCTCGGTTGCGAGCATCAGAGGTCCATTACTGACCTAACTTATTGATCTGCGGCTGCGTTGCCCACGGCGTCTTCGAGGTTGCCGATCCAGTCGTTATCCCAATCTTTGTTTAATTGGCGGCTAAACTGCCTGCCATCTTCCCCGTATTGACAGGGTGAGGCATCGCGCATTGCTTTAGCAACCGAAAAGTCTTGTGCGGTGCCCACACCAAACCGCTTGTCATACTCGGCAAGCACGGTGCTGTTCATATGGTTAAATACGGAATCGAGTGCCTTGTACGGGCTGCGCCAGTTATCAATTTGCTTGGGCATTGTCCCCATTTTTGCGTAGGTTACATCAAACGAAAAATAGGGCGGGATTTTTTCAAGCGATACATAGCCGAGCAAATCACCGGCTTTAACCGCGTTACCCTCTTTTAATGTTTCAACTGGAACAATGTGCAGAATTGTGAGCGCCCACGCACTGCGAGCGGTAAACCCTTTTTTCGTGCCGAGCGAAACATCGCGGGAGGCCAGGTTGCGATCGCCAAACTCTCCATCGCCGTCAAAAATGTC
>JAGVHQ010000026.1 GCA_020056565.1 Candidatus Berkelbacteria bacterium | reverse complement strand
CGCTCTTCCGATCTCCAAAAAGGCACGAGTGTGCGTTGCATCTATGTTGCCATCGGGCAAAAAGAAAGCAAGGTCGCTAAAATCGTCGCTCGCTTACGCGAAGCAGGGGCGCTCGAGCACACAATCGTAATCGTGGCGGGTGCATCCGACTCCGCGACCTTAAGCTATATCGCAGCGTATGTGGGTGCGGCGCATGGCGAGTACTTTATGGAAAAAGGCGAGGACGCGCTTGTGATCTATGACGACCTTACGAAGCACGCGTGGGCCTATCGCCAAGTATCGCTTCTATTACGCCGCCCGCCCGGGCGTGAGGCCTACCCCGGAGACGTATTCTACTTACACTCGCGCCTTTTGGAACGCGCGGCAAAATTAAGCAAAGCCGAAGGGGGCGGGTCGTTAACCGCGCTCCCGATTATCGAAACTCAAGCCGGCGATGTTTCGGCTTATATTCCCACCAACGTAATTTCAATTACTGACGGCCAAATCTATCTGGAAGGCGACTTGTTCTACAAAGGGATCCGCCCGGCCTTGAATGTAGGGTTGTCGGTTTCGCGGGTGGGGGGCGCGGCCCAAACCAAAGTGATGAAAAAAATCGCCGGGTCGCTGCGGCTGGAGTTAGCACAATTTCGCGAGTTGGAAGCATTCGCCCAGTTTGCCAGCGACCTTGACCAAGAAACGCGTTCCCGCATTGAGCGCGGGCGTCGAATTACGGAAATCTTGAAACAGCCACAGTATGTGCCGATGTCGGTTGCGCATCAGGCCATTGTCCTCTATGCGGTTACAAACGGTTACCTCGACGAGGTGGAGGTGCAAGAGGTTCAAGCGTGGGAGGCGCGTTTACACGAATGGTTGGATTCAAAAAAGAAAGATGTGTTAAAGACCCTCACGAGTAATCCGGAACTTACTGAAGCAAACGAAACGCTGATAAAGAAAACACTTGAGGAATTCAAAAAGCATCATGGCTAATACGCAGTTATTACGAAAGCGCATACGCTCCGTCAAAAATATTCGCCAGATAACAAAGGCGATGGAGATGGTGGCGGCCTCCAAAATGCGCCGGGCCGTGGAGCGTCGAGCTGCTTCGAGCGCCTACGCGAAAGAAGCGTTTGATTTTCTGCAAGATTTAATTCAGAGCGTAGATCCGACCCTACATCCGTTGCTTATGAAACCTGCGCAGAGCCCTACAAGCGGAAAAGTATTGGTGATTGCGGTCTCGTCCGACCGGGGTTTGGCAGGCAGTTTCAATACGAATGTGCTCAAAGAAACGCTCCGAGCGGTAAAAGAAATTGGTGAAGGCGCATCATTTGTAACTGTTGGGAAAAAGATCCGCGATACTTTACGCCGTTTGTATGGTGAGCGGATCATCGCCGATTTCACGGGTTTAGGTGACAAGTTACTCACATTTGCCGAAACCACCCCGATCGCGCACATCGCGATTTCGCACTATCTAGAGAACACATTCGATCGGGTCGTGCTCGTGACCACCCATTTTGAATCAAGCCTTGTACAGCGTATTCAAGTTTCCCAGATTCTGCCGGTTGCGCGTGTTGTCCGGGAGGATACCGTCGAGACAATCCCCGACTACCGGTTTGAACCATCCAAGGACATCGTGCTTGACGCGGTCTTGCGCCGCCTCGTGGAGGTCCAGGTTTTTCAAGCACTCGTAGAAAGTAATGCTTCAGAACACTCAGCACGGATGGTGGCGATGAAGAACGCCACCGAAGCAGCGGGCGATTTAATTGGGGATTTGCAATTAACATATAACCAAGAGCGCCAGGCCGGGATCACGCGCGAGCTGGCCGAGATCAGTGCCGGAGCAGAGGCATTACAAGGAGCATAATGAACAAAATTTCTCGCGCAGCTGGAAATAAAGGCACAATCAAACAAATCATCGGCGTGGTTGTGGACGTGGCGTTCCCGCAGGAACTACCCGCGCTTTATAACGCGCTCGAAATTAAGCAACCCGACGGAACGTCGCTCTTCCTGGAGGTTCAAGGCCATCTTTCGGACACGCGTGTACGCGCGGTGGCAATGAGCTCGACGGATGGTTTACACCGAGGGCACGAGGTGCTCGACACCGGCGAGCCGATTAGTGTGCCGGTTGGTACGGAAGTGTTGGGGCGCATGTTGAACGTGTTGGGCGAGCCGATTGATGGTAAAGAAGCGCCCAAAACGAAAGAGCGCTGGCCGATTCACCGTGACGCGCCTGATTTTGTCGATCAAGAAACCAAAACAGAAATTTTTGAAACTGGGATTAAAGTAATCGACCTCATTGCCCCCATCGCTAAAGGTGGCAAGGTCGGCTTGTTCGGTGGGGCAGGCGTGGGGAAAACCGTCTTAATTACGGAGCTGATTCACAACATCGCCAAAGAGCACGGCGGCAACTCGGTGTTCGCGGGTGTGGGCGAACGCACGCGCGAAGGAAACGACCTCTACCACGAAATGAAAGAATCCGGCGTGCTGGATAAAACCGCGCTTGTGTTCGGCCAGATGAACGAACCCCCCGGCGCGCGTTTGCGCGTCGGATTAACGGGCTTAACGCTTGCCGAATACTTTCGCGAGCAAGGCAAGGATGTTTTACTTTTCATTGATAATATCTTCCGTTTCACCCAGGCCGGTTCCGAAGTGTCAGCCCTTTTAGGGCGGATGCCCTCGGCCGTTGGATACCAACCGACACTTGCCACCGAAATGGGGCAACTCCAGGAGCGCATTACCTCCACCAAGAAGGGCTCGATCACCTCGATGCAGGCCGTCTATGTCCCGGCCGACGACCTGACCGACCCGGCTCCAGCAACTACGTTTGCGCACTTGGACTCAACGGTCGTACTTTCGCGCGCTCTCGCGGAGCTCGGAATCTACCCCGCGGTTGATCCTTTAGACTCTAACTCCACGATTTTGGATCCGCTGATTGTCGGGCAAGAGCACTACGAAGTTGCTCGCTCGGTTCAAAAGGTGCTGCAGCGCTACAAAGACCTGCAAGACATTATCGCGATTCTAGGAGTGGATGAGCTTTCCGATGATGACAAATTAACCGTTGCCCGCGCCCGCAAAATCCAACGCTTCCTTTCCCAACCCTTTCATGTGGCGGAAGTCTTTTCGAGTATTCCGGGTCGGTATGTATCCCGCGCCGATACAATTCGCGGATTTAAAGAGATTCTGGACGGTAAGCACGACGCCAAAAGCGAGCAGGCCTTTTATATGAAAGGCACGATCGACGACGTAAAATAATGCCGTTTACTCTTGAACTTGTGACCCCAGAAGGCACCATCCTTAGCGAAGAGGTTGAGGGTGTGAGTTTACCGACCACCACGGGTGAAATTACGGTTTTGCCCGGGCACGAGCCGCTCGTCGTACCGATTAAACCCGGCGAAGTTCGCGTGCATAAAAAAAATGGTCACGAATATTTAGCTACCTCCGGTGGTTGGGTTGAGATTACGCATAATTTGGTGCGGGTTTTGGCCGACACTGCCGAACACGCCGAATCAATTGACGAGTCCCGGGCGCAGGAAGCGGTGAAGCGCGCCGAGAAACTGAAAGGTGAAGCCGCGGATGATGTTGCCTTCGCCGATGCCGCCGCCGCACTTGAGCGGGCGCTTGCCCGTGTGAGGGTGGCCACAAAACATAGACACGCTCGACATTGATGTATACTTAAAAGTAGAATCTATCTCATAACTGTTTCGGGAAACGAATCGGAGGATATTTTGAGCGAACAATGCGAAGCGTGAGGAACGATAGTAGAGACTATCGTGACGAGCGATAAGCATTGTGCAGCCAAAAGAGACCCGATGCAGTTATCAGAGATAGTTATGAGATAGGTTCAAATAAAGGAGGGGTATGGAATCCTCATCAGGACGTTTTTGGATGATCACAACGTTCATCCTGTTAGTAGTAGTACTGGCCGGGTTGTGGATGTTTGTCCTTAATCCGCGCACCACTACGCCGTCGTCGGTTAATCGCGAAAAGGGAACGCCCACTAGTACGGCCAAGAAGTCGGTAACGAAAGAGGCAACCCCGGGCGACGAAACGAAGTCCGGCACGCCAGGAATCAAGAGCTACACTAACGCCAAGCCCGTCTACACATTCTTATATCCTCAAGATTGGAAGATTGATTCCACGAAGGCCGTTGATAAAGGGCAAGGCGAAATGCTGGAGCTAACATTTGAGAAAAAGAGCCACACTTTTCGCGCGTATCAGCCACCCGCGTACGGCGGTATGAAGTGTGAATACGGCACGGTTGCCACACCCACTGAAACAGAAATTGGCCGCACCGTATTTGCCAAGTATGTCGAGGTAAAAGCGGGCATGCGCGTATTTCGCCGCCCCACCGAGCCAAGAGTAGGCTCTGACAATAAGCAAGTTTTTGATGTCTGTCAGAAAAATAGTAAGGGTGATTTTACGATTACCACACCCGTAGGGTTGATTACCTACGAAGCACCCGCGACCATCGACGAAGCGCTTTTGAAAGAAATGGACACGATCCTCTCGGGCTTCAGCGCCAAAGAAGTCACGACCGACGGCATTACGTACTAGATCGAACGAAAAATTACTTTTTGATCGGGCAGGGTTAAGACCGCGTAGCGGCCACGCATAAACGTGGGGATTCTGACCCAGCGGATGCCGTTGCGTTCCTGCTCGCCTTCCCAGGAGTGCATGTGGCCCGAAATATGCAGCGCGGGTTTGCTTTTCGGGTCAACTTGCGCGGTCCGCCGGCTGGCGGATATCGGGGGCGCGTGAGTTACAAGAATTGAACCGGCGACATCGAAGCGTTCAGGGATCGCTTTCGAGCTTGCCTCGGCGAATCCGAGAGACGGGCCTTCTTCATCGAGCCAACCGACGCCGCAAAACTGCGTGTCCCATATTTTTTCGCATTGAAAATGCCAGAGGATACCCTGCTCTTTGAAGTAGGCGCGTACATTGAGGTCATCGTTGTTGCCATGCACCACTCGCAGCGGCACGCTACGCGTTTTGCACACCTCAACAAATTTTTTTGCATACTCTAGGTGATTTGTCCCTCGATCAGTTACATCTCCCGGGCAGAGCACCCCCTCCGGTTTTTCTGTGTCGAGCACGCGCACAAAGTGATCTAAACACTTCCGCTGCTGGTGCAAGTCGCTTACGATTATGATCTTCATTGCAATTAGGATTATAGAGTATGCTAAAACAAATGGGAGAAGGAATTTCATTATCACCGCAGGAAATGGGGATTTCGATTCCGCAACCGGAAAAAAGTCCCCAAACTCCAGAATTGAGCTCTCCACTCGAAAAAGCATCATCTGGATACCTTGACCAACAGCGCGCAGCCCTTTGGTCAAAATTAACAGCTCAGGTGGCCACTGCGCGTGCTTTAGGGTTGACGCTTGGGTTAATTTCAGCAGCGTTCGGTTCACTCGCTGGCATGCAGAAATTGGGCGTATCAGCGGAGATGTCGATGAATACTACTTCCGGAGCGATGCTCTCTTTAGGTTTTTTTGTGATGAAAAAGATGATGAACAAATCCGAGACCAAGATGGGAAATGAACCAAACTAGCCTCTCGGAAGACGTTTGGAAGGACGAAAATCTCATTCGTTTTCAATCCCTGCTGCAGCAGGCAGGTCTTTCTGAGGTGGTCGCGCGAGAACATACTGAAAAATTGGCCGAGGTCATCGCCTTAGCCGTAATGGAACGTATTTTCTCTGAAAAGATTGTGGGCCCGGTACGTACCAAGGCGGAAATAGAACACACGCTCGCGCAGTACTCCAAGGGGGAACTTCTCTCTTTAGTTTCCCAGGAATCTCAAGACCAGCTCGAGAAATATTTCGCGGTAATCAAGCCACTCCTGAAAGAAAGCGATCAGGCAAAGTTTATTTCCCTATTCGGTAAGCACTGAGGTTCAAGTTAATCGGGACTCTATATAATTGATTCTTTAATTAGTTCAGTAACGCTTGTAAACCACTCCACACCAGGCATTTTCTTAAACCATGTAATTTGACGGCGGGCAAAGGCGTGGATAGCGAACTTGAGTTCTTCGCGGATCTTTTCGGGATCTTCATTTTCAGTAATGAGCCGATTGGCAAAACGATATTCAAGCCCTAAGTCATCCAGACGTTCCCCGGGTACGCCCTCAGCGAGTAGGGCGCGTGTTTCGGCAATAATTCCCTCGAATCGGCGATCGAGGCGTTCATCAATCAATTCGTAGAGATGCTCCCGCGGCGGATTGATTCCGAAGATTTTTGTCTCCCACCTTGGAGTCCCCGGATTCGCTACAATCGTTTGATTACTTTCGGCAATTTCGATCGCGCGCGCAATCCTCCGCCGGTTTTTGAGGTCGATGGAGGCCACACGTTCGGGCGCGAGCGTTGCAAGACGTTCGATCAAGCGTTTCGTTGACCACTCTTCCAATTCGAAGCGTAGTTTTGGATTCGGTTTGGCGTGCGCGAAGACACGCAGCCCTAAAACACCTTCCACATACAACCCAGAGCCCCCCACGATTATTGGGGTGATGCGCTCGGCACGCAGCCCTTCGATCATCGGCACAACCGCATCCGTGAATTGCTTGACGCTCACAGTGTCACGCACGCTAAACAAATCCACACCCACCTGATCGATTCCATCAATACGGCGGCTTGGTACAAGCCCTTTACCCCTAATCTCACGTTGGGTAAGTTCGCCTTCTTTACCTGCGCCGATAATGAGTTCGCGGTACATTTGGCGTGAGTCGCACGAAACAACTACTCCATGCGTGCGTTTGGCAAGTGCAACACCCGCAGTAGTTTTTCCGGAAGCAGTGGGACCAACGACGGCAAGAACAGAAAGAGCCATTAGCCAATAGCCACTAATCCGACCTCGGCCCGGACGCCTTTGTCCGAGACGGGCTAATCGAACGAACAACCGCACGCTTGAGACGGCGTGGAGCATTTCGTTTCAATGCTCGTCCTGACTGCTGTTGACGGGTTTTCGCGTGTGGCCGTCGCCTGCGGTTTGGTTTTGTAATCAATTCCTCAAGCTCGATCATTCGTACCTCTTATCTTCATTCTCTTTTCTTGCTATACTCCGAATTGTGCAAATCGCTCTCTCAATTCGGAACCTCTCTAAAGAGTATACCAACTTTGGCGGTTCTCACCGCGTCGTTTCTAATCTTACGCTTTCGGTTCCCCGAGGCGAGGTATTTGGATTCTTGGGGCCGAATGGGGCCGGCAAAACCACAACTATCAAAATGATTGTCGGCCTTGCTTTTCCCACGCGCGGAACAATCGAAATCTTCGGTGAACCAAGCAATACCCGCACTGTGCGTGCGAGGGTGGGATTCATGAGTGAAAATCCATACTTTTACAGCTACTTAACAGCGCAGGAGTTTATGTTGTTTTCTGCCTCCTTACTCAACCTCTCAAGCATTATCGCGCATGAACGGACTGCATCACTGCTGAATATGGTTGGTTTGAGTGGAGCGGCCGATCAGCAAATCCGCACATTCTCCAAAGGAATGAACCAGCGGCTGGGATTTGCCCAAGCGCTTCTGGGCGACCCAGAAATCGTGTTTCTGGATGAGCCGCTTGACGGGCTCGATCCGTTGGGAAGAGTGGATTTCAAACGAATGATTCAAGCATTAAAAAAAGAGGGTAAGACGATTTTCTTTAACTCCCACATCCTCTCGGACGTACAAGAGCTGTGCGATTCGATCGGCATTATTCATAAAGGAAAACTGGTTGAATCCGGGCCATTAACTCGAATTTTGAAAGGGCGCGAATCGCTCGAAGAGCATTTCATTCGCGTAGTAGGAGCAAAAAAATGAAAGCAGTGATCGCCATTGCGCACAACACGTTTCGGGAGTCGATCCGTGATCGGTTACTCTACGCAATTTTATTCTTTGGGCTGCTGCTCATGCTCGCGACGATAATCTTGGGTTCAATTTCACTCGAACAAGACGTGAAGGTGATTAAGGATTTGGGACTTGCCGGAATCTTTATCATTAACTTCCTCATAATTTTAAGCGTGGGTACGAATTTGGTCTCCAAAGAGATTGATCGTAAGAGCATTTATACGGTGCTCACCAAGCCGATTGAGCGTTCAACGTTTATTATCGGTAAGTTTTTTGGCCTGGCGGCAACACTATTTGTCACCACGGCGATTATGAGTACGGTATTTGTGGCTGTATTGCTTGTAAAACACGCAGGCCTCTCACCACTTATTTTTGCATCGTTAGTGTTTACGTATATTGAACTGTTATTTTTGGTAGCAATCGCTTTAATGTTCTCAAGCTTTACCGCGCCGGTTGCCAGCGCCCTGTATACACTCGCGTTCTTTTTAATCGGGCATTCAATGACCAGCTTGACGCGCTTTGGCGAACAGGCCGGGCCGTTTGTGCGTGGGACAATTACCGCCGGTACGCACCTTTTGCCGAACTTGGAAAAGTTCAATATTAAAAATCAAGTCGTGTACGAAGTCGCCTTAAGCGGGCCGCAAGTTCTCTGGACGGTCGTCTATGCCGCTACATATATCACCGTGCTCATAATAATTGCGACGAATATTCTCAAGCGTCAGGAGTTTTAATGGTTCGTCGGGCGACAGTTTGGTTTGTTGCCCTCGTAATTTTTGCGGCATCGGTTGTGGCGCAGGTAAATATCAACAACCTGAATACCGCCCGGGCAGTCAAGCGCACTGCGGGGATCAACACATATAACGAGCCGTTTGTTCTGCCGGAAAAAGTTCTGGCAAACGGTGTGGTGGGCTTTCGCAACCTTACCGCTGATTATTACTGGTTGAGTCTAATTCAGTATTTTGGGGCGGGTGATCCGTTCGGAGAGTATCGGCAACTGCCGCATTTACTGAACGCGATTACCGCTCTTGATCCGAAGTTCGCTTACCCCTATACGTTCGGCTTGTTAATTTTGCCCGACCAAGGTTTTGTAGACGAGGCCATTGCGCTCGGGGAAAAAGGATTGGTAGAAGTGCCGCACTCGTGGGAGATCCCTTATTACTTGGGTTATGTACAGTACCGGTATAAGAAAGATTTGGTTAAAGCAGGCGAGGCGTTTGAGCGCTCGGCGCAATCTCCGGAGGCGCCCGCCGCGGCAAAAATCTTAGCCGGAATTAATTTTGCGCGCGCTGGGCAGCGCGAAACCGCAATTGCGATTTGGAAGGTTGCGGCCGAATCATCCGAAAACGAATACACGCGCGAACGCGCAAAAGAATATTTAGAGCACTACGCGATTATTGATTTTTACGAGGAGCAAGCGCGCGCTTATAAAACGCGCTACGGCCGTTTTCCCAACACATTGGAGGAACTGAAAACTGGCGGCCTCATCCGTGACTTTCCCCCCGACCCCGTGAATATCGAACTCAAAATTGACCCCAAAACTGGAAGTGTCTCGGAAGTTTTAGATTAATCCCACTTAACGTCTAATTTATAGTGATCAATAACGGTATTATTATCTAGAATCATTATCTCAAAAGGCGCTGTTTCTCCTGCTTTCAACGGAGTACTTGATGTGTCTCCTGCATAAGTAAAATCGGTATCAGTTACTTTATTATCCTTGTCATAGAATGTGGCAATGATTTTTACAAACATTGCTTCGCTAGTGCCATTGTTTATCACCTCACCAACAATTTCTCTTCCGAAATCCGCTTTCTTTAGTTGCTCACTTTTTACTTCCACTTTCCCCTTGAGCGCTTCGGTGGCCTTGGGCGCAGTGGAACCCGTTGAATTCGTAGTTGATGAATTACTTTCTTCACTCCCAGAAGAAGCTACTCCAATAATAACGAGAACAATCACAAAGAGTACTACACCTGCTGCTCCACCAAAACCCAGACCCACTCCCTTTTTGATATTACTATCGGGCACTTGTCCTCCTCGTTTATATATACGTACTTAGGATAAGTACATTATGGGAGAATCCAACTAGATATTTCAATAGATGCTGACTTCTTTATTGTTTATTATGTTGAAACCAAGGTCTATTGAAAATACTCTCCCAGTTATCAAGAATCGCTGGCTCCATCTCGTTACTTGCAGCTGTAAATAGAAGTATATACTTCCTGGCCAATTCTTTAAGCTTGTTGATGCAGTCATCTACTTCCTGGAATGTAACTTTGGTGGGACTTTTATTCTTGGACCTATGTGCAACCTCCCGATTTGCGAGCTTTCTTATGTTCTGACTCAGTTTAAGTAGATCTTGCAAATCCGCTTCTGCTATACGTGAATCAAATGATTCGCCTTTGCCCGCACAATGCTCAAAAGTAGAATCTGGGATCCCGTGTTCTATTGCTAAAGAATTCGTATAAAGCGTGCGGTGCCATTCTTTTGTCACATTTTCGGGATTAACTTTGATCTCTCTGATGAGTTTAGCAAGAGAAATCACGTCTCCGTTTTCGTCTAATTGTCTTCTAATACTCATTGCCACATACGTGACGTAGTTATGAATTACCCAATCATGAAAGATCGTTCCTTGTCGCCTGACTTTGTCGTTCGCCTGGACGATCTCGATATACCGCTTATAAATTTGTCTGCTTCCAAGAAGGTGTATGAGATCTGTTTCAATCCTATCAACCCAGCGAATCCATTCGTCCAGCTTATGTTTATTTGGAGGTTGAGTTTTCATGAGTTGTTCCGGTGGGCGAGAGAGGATTTGTTGTACCTACGGTAGATCTGCCGCTCGCGGGAAACCAAGAATTTTTTCAACGGAGCGACCTTCAACCTTCAGATTTCCAAAAGTTTTCAAACATAGGAAGTCTAACACCCTTAGCATATTCTTGGGAAGCAGGAAGTTTCTTTGAAAAATCTATTTTTCTCCACTCGTCTTCTGAAAGTCCGTTGTGGTCAAAAAGGTGATGATGGATTGGGCAAAGATAAAGATAGTTTTCCTCCGCATTCGGCCCCCCTACAGAATTCGGAATGATATGGCAGTAGTGGGTAATTCTTTTTTCGCCACAAACCTCGCAAGCTCGATATACTCGATTTCGTGAACGAGTTTGTTTCTCCAAAAAAATTTCAATTGATGGCGGCGTTGCGCTCGAAGGTATTTTGATTCCAAATTTGGTTTCAATTTTTTTAGCACCAATCCAAGAATCAAGAAGGGCAACAACTTGATTTCTAAGTTCAACTACGGCGTTATGTGTCGCCATTTCCACTTTATTTTTTTTAAAAAACTGCTCGAAAAGATCGTGGAGTGCACGATGAAATTCGTAAGTATCGTGATGGAATTTTCCATACATGTATTTTCTTTTGCGATCTTTATTCATATCGATAAAATTTTGTTTTGGTGGGCGAGAGAGGATTTGAACCTCTACAGGATTTCTCCCACCGGCTCCTAAGGCCGGCGCGTCTACCGTTCCGCCACTCGCCCGCGTCAGCGCTAAACTTTCTGGCTTGACCCTATAAATCGGGTCTGCGCGGAAAAAGTTTGCGCCTCCTTTTTGCGTGAAATACGATCATCTCACGCAATCAAGAGTGATTCTACTCCTTTTTCAGCCATTGCTCAAGGATGGAGCGAGTGGCGGATAAGTTTGAAGCGACGGGATGCAAGGGATCGTTTGAGGTTTCCCCGCCGACCCATATCGTGCGCGTGCCGAGCGCCTTGCCGGCTGCGATTTCGCGGTTGAACGAATCTCCGATGACGACCGTCTCGCGAGGTTCAGCTTTCAGCTTTGTTAATATTATCTCTAATTCGGCAGATCCTTTTGCATCTACCTCCAAAGTATCGTCGAAAAGTTGCAATTGTTCGTCCGTAAAAAATAAGGCCCAGCCCGAAGAGTTCGTAAAAATGGCTGCCATAAGATTATTTGTTTTTACCCACTCCACAAGCGCGATTGCGTCCGGAAAAAGAGCTTGAGCGCGCGGATCAAAGAGCGTTGCGAAGAAATCAAAGACAACGAGCTTGATCATAGCGTCACATACGATCGTAATTTCTCAAGCGTTTTGGGGCCGATACCTTTTACAGCTTCGAGCTGGCCCACGGAACGAAAACCGCCGTTGGCTGTGCGATATTCAATAATTCTCCCGGCAATCACCGGCCCGATGCCGGGGAGGGTTTCGAGCTGCGCTTGAGTGGCGGTATTAATGTTGACACTTGCTGGAGCGGGAACCGATTGAGAACTCGTGGAGTTATTCGAAGATTTTGTTGTTTCTCCTGCAACCGTGCCCGCGTTCGTCGGCTGATTCATTGCCGTCAACAAGGCACTCGCATCCAACGGTTGCGATCCGGCAACCTCGATTTTAACGGGCGCGTCATTGCGTGCCTGCCACGCAAAGAATCCCGCACTCACTAACGAAGCGCCGATTAACGCGCTTCCCAAAAATGTTTGAACCACGCGCCGATTCATCTCTTCGAACATACGGCGCTTGAAGGAAGAGTACAAGATAAAGCGAAGAAAAAGCGGGTTCCACAGTGGGAACCCGCTATACAAAACTCAAAAAAAACTCTACAATCCGTCCTGCAGGTGAGGGAAAAACGAATGCTGAACCGCAAAATTCGATTCGTTCTTCCCTGCCTGCATTTTTGATTACACGATCGGCGCACGAACGACTCCCAGCTGCAAACAGTCATTCGCCCCGTGCACTTTTTTATCACGCCGGGCCGTGATGTCTATATCGGCCACATAGCCGCGCACGAGGTCTCGTCCCGCCGCGAAGTGCACGATTACGCGCTTGTACCATGTGTCATCCCGCACCTCTCCATTGGTGTGGAAATAGCGGAACTCGTCCGTTTTGTTTGGTACTTCCTCTTGCAGGATGTAATCCCCTCCGCTTTGGTAGCGAAGCTCGTCCATCACTGTTTCGAAACGCTCGTCATCCATGAAGATTGTCCCCTTCATCCCGTTGGAGATGACGGCTTTCAGCACATACGGCGTGCCTGATCCGAGCAATTCGTTCCGGATGAACTCGAGGTTACGAGCAAGGACAAGATACGTAGGCGGGATATGGGCCCGGACACGCTCCAATGCCGCGCGCGGAATCTGCGAGCGCAAAACGCACTCAAGTTCCTCGCTCTTTTCGTCGTTTCGCAACAGGGCCAACAAGCCCTTGGAGCCGAGGAATGGTTTAGGCGGAAGCAGAAAATCCACCAACCCTTCCAGGTAGAATTGCGCGAGCGCCTGGGATAGCCCGCGATTACGCCTGCAGTCGGGCAAGTCCAATAGCAGACTCGGAATGTCCGCAAGCAACTCGTCATTTACGCGTAGATCAAACTCGCGCAGTAATGTACAGTCGATCCCAAGCCAATCGAGTTGCTCGGCGAAGATCGCGAACTCGGGGAGGTAGAACCGCTCGTGTTCACCTACTAGAATTCCGAGGTGCGGGCGGACAGGGCTTACATGCTGCCCCGCCGTTTTCTCGAAACGCCTTTTCACCTCATCTGCCACGACGCGGGCGATGCTGGGGTAGCTATTCTCCGGCCAGCGGCCGACAATTGCGTCGCGCAGGCGGTTAACCAGTACGCCGTAGCCAAAGCCGTGCTTATTCATCCCATCGATCTCGGCGATCTTGAGCGTTCCGTCCGTGGCGTCCAGCAAGTCGCACTTGCACACGATCGGCAGACTGCTCGGCCGGCGCATCTGTGCATGGGAGTAGTAGTGCGGCGTACTCATGTTCGCCACACCATGGATGAGCTTGTATGCATCGGTGCGGGCAACGTCTGGTGTTTGGGCAATCGTCACGAGCCGACCAAGGCCTGAAAGGCATTCGTTGAGGGCGGGGGCAAGCTCGTCCAGCTGGCGCTGGTGTTCTGCACTCACCGCATACACGTCGGGGGAAAGCAAGAAGCCATGCGAATGGCGTTGGCCACCCTCCCACAATCTCGAAGCGTCCATTACCTGCAGCAGTTTTTCGTGCAGGGTTTGTTTCTTAGTAACCATTGTGATCCTCCATACGAGTTGTTCAAGTGCTGCTTAGGCAGCAGGGTTGGCACGGGCGAAGATTCCCCCGCACCAAGCTGATGCCTAGCCGATGAGCTGCATGATTTCTTTCAGTTCAAACACGATGTAGTCCGGCACTTCGTTTGCGCTGCGCGGTACTTCAGAGCGGAATTTTCCGTTTTGAATCCAGATTGTTTGGTAGCCGCACAGGTTGCCGATTTTTATTTCACCCCGCACGCGGTCGCCGACGACAAAACTCTGCTTGGGATCATGCGGATAATTGTGCATAAGACGAATGAAATTCGCGGACGTTTTTTTCGGCGTGAAAATGATTCTTGTAAAGAATTGCGCGATTCCCGATCTTTTAATCAAATCTATTCGGGTTTTATTCTCAGTAGAGACTAAGAACAGAGCGAAACCTTTTGCTGAAAGTTTTTCCAACAGTTCTTGCGCTCCATTCATTACAGATTTTCTTTCTGGGTCGTAGAGCGTGCGCATAAAGTCGAAGATGATTATTTTTTGTTTATCCTGAACTTGTTGAATGGGCATATATTCCTTTTTAATTTCTTTGGCGTAAAACAAAAAACTTTCCGGTAGCCGGAAAGCAGTTTTTGCGATGCGTTTATTTTGAATTTAGCGCATTAAGAAACTAACCTTCCAGCAGGAAAGTTGCGGTGAAACCAACGATATGTGGTTGCCGAAATGTTAGTCATCGATATTATTCTGTACGGATTTTTTTGAGTTGTCAAGTAGGAGCAAAGAAATTGTTTTGAGGAAGCTCGAACCGCGCAGCCGAGATTGGTCCCCGCGTAGCTTTTAGCGAAGTGGGGTCGGCAAGCGGGCGATGCAGTAGCGAGCACCGCTGGAGTGCGAGTGAATGGTTCCGAGAAGTGATTTCTTTGCGTAAATTACTCAAGATGTGCATGGAGATTGGTTTCTACGAGTGAGGCGAGGTCAGGGTATTTTTCGATACCGTCGGTAATGATTTCTTCGGCCACGCGACGGGCTTTGGCGATTAAGGGCATATCGGTCAGCGAGGCCATTTTCAAGTCCGGCAGGCCAGATTGGGCCGTGCCGTACATTTCCCCTGGGCCGCGCAGCGCGAGATCCTTTTCCGCCAATTCAAATCCATCGGTGATGGTGCTGAAGATTTCCAAACGCTGCATCCCCCGGCCGGTCGGATTGTGCGGAATTAATAAACACTGCGATTGATAAACGTTGCGCCCGACTCGCCCGCGCAGCTGGTGCAGTTGCGCCAGGCCGAAGCGATCCGCGCCCTCGATAACCATCATCGTTACGTTCCCCACATCCACCCCCACCTCGACAACGGACGTTGCTACCAAGACGCTCGCGATTCCCGCGCGGAACTGTTCCATCTCAAACGTTTTTTCTTTGGCACTCATTTTGCCGTGCACAAGGCCAACTGTCAGGTCGGGAAAAACATCGGTTTTGAGGCGTTTGTATTCCGCCTTGGCGGCTTTGACTGAGTCGTAATCGAAGAGCGATTCTTTCTGGTTTGTTTCTTCCACAAGTGGACAAATAATAAACGCTTGGCGGCCTTTCTTTATTTCAGCGCGGATTTTTTTGTAGGCTTGGGCGCGTTTTGAATCGAGAATAATTTCCGTCTCCACCGGACGACGGCCAATGGGCATTTGGGTGATTGTGGAAAGTTCCAAGTCGCCATAGAGCGCGAGGGCGAATGAGCGCGGAATCGGCGTGGCGGTCATCGACAGAAGATGCGGGATATTCCCGTCTGTTCTACCGCGTTTCAAATGCGAGCGCTGCTCCACGCCAAAACGATGTTGCTCGTCCACGATCACAAACGCTAAACGCTCAAACCGTACACCCTCCTGCAGGAGAGCGTGCGTGCCCACCACCACATCGCACTCTGAAACCTCGTCGCGTTCGCACACTAAACCGTTTTTTTCGCAGTGATGGGCGCTCAGCAACCCGATAGAGACCCCGAACGGGCGAATGATTTTTTTGAGCGTTTTTGCGTGCTGCTCGGCAAGAATTTCCGTGGGCGCGAGCCACACTGTTTGGAGCTTGGAGCGCTGTACTTGCAGAATTGCAATCGCGCCCACGATCGTTTTGCCACTGCCCACATCGCCATTCAAAAGGCGGTTCATGGGGTGTGGTTTTTCGAGGTCCCGCATTATCTGCCACGTCGCTTTTTTTTGGTCGGATGTTAAAGTGAACGGCAAGCCGTGCACGAAATCGCGTACCAGCGCAACGTCGTGGGGGATCGGGACACTCTTTCCTTTTTGCAAGATGTGTTTTTGGCTGACGACGTTCAATGTAATTCGCAACAGCTCATCAAAACCGATCCGGTGCTTTGCCTTCGCAAGCTCAGCTTGATCGGCCGGGGCGTGTAGAATTCGCCATGCCCTCTCGCGTGCAATCAACCCTTCTTTTTCGCGGATTGATTCGGGCAACGGGTCGGTTAGTTGATGGGCCATCGGTAGGGCCTGGCTTAAGAAATAGCGCAACTGCTTGGATGTAACGCCCGCGGTTTCGGGATAAATCGGCACAATGCGGGGTTGGAGTTCATATTGCTGGACGTGTAGTACTTTTCCGGCCTGGCGGTCGCGTGCGGCTTTGCCCATCACTGTCATTTCTTTCAGGCGCTCAAGAGTCGGCACTAAAAATGCTTGATTAAACCACACAAGCCCGATTGAACCACCCTCATCGGTGAGTGTTGCCCTTACTACTGGCAAGCCGCGGAAGCTGTGCTCCAGTTTAATTTCTGAAAGCGTTCCGCGCGCAATCGCGGCTTCCCCCAAGCGCAGGGATTTAATCG
>JAGVHQ010000020.1 GCA_020056565.1 Candidatus Berkelbacteria bacterium | reverse complement strand
CATGTTCCGGTAATCCTTGTACCCCTTGAACCGATACAGCTGAACGCAGACATCCTCTCGAGGGATTTTGAGCTCCGTTGCTACGCGGTCAGCAAAAGTTTGCCGGTTGGGCAGATCTTGCATAAGCGCTTTTTGTTCGTTAGACGGAACTCGGAAACGACGTTCGTAGACGAGTTGAAGGTGATTCCCATTAAGCGTTCGCTCGATGAGTCTCCTAACCGTTGATCCACATTTACTCTTGAGGTGCTGAGTTGCTTGTTCGTCAGTGAGGAAGAAATACCTC
This sequence comes from Candidatus Berkelbacteria bacterium, assembly GCA_020056565.1. Classification (GTDB taxonomy): domain Bacteria; phylum Patescibacteriota; class UBA1384; order JAGVHQ01; family JAGVHQ01; genus JAGVHQ01. The sequence goes on along the minus strand of JAGVHQ010000020.1, from coordinate 8,333 downwards.
TCCGAGAGTTTCCCATCCTCAAACGCAAACTGCATCGCCCGCGCCAAAAGCACTTCAGGACCCTCAATCGAAGGCCCGTGAATAGTCTCAAAGACTTCTTCGCGACACTTTTGGGCTCGCTCGATTTCAAGTTCAAGATTGCAGAACCCATCAATTTCCTGAAGAATCAGCTGTCCGTTGTCATCCAGCCGATAGCAATACGCAATCTTTACGGGATCGTATGGCATTCTCGCTCCTGCATGGGTCCACGTAAGTGCATAACGGCAGATCCCTTCCCACGATTCAAGATCGGGGTGTTTTCCACCGTTCACCAACGCCTGAAGAACAGGGTTGGGGTGCGAGTGCTCGATCAACTGCGCTACTTCGTCAAACGAGATCCCATTCTTCTCCATCACCTTGGCGCATGAACGATCCTTATAGTGTGCCCGGAATGTGGCCTCGTGCCCATTACCTAGGACGAGGCGCATTGCGGGTTCGGCTGAGTGTGGGTGCGGCGGATGTCCAACATCATGGGTCATAAGCGCTGCTATTAGGAGCAGTCGGTGTTGCCGCATTTCTGGTAAGCGCGTGACGATTAACCCAAGGAAATAGGCAGATAGCAGGTGTTCGCCCCTCGTTGCCCCCACGTTAAACAGCGACATCCCGGTCATGATCCCCAAATGCGATTGTTGGAATTGGCGCTGGACATCTTCAGTGAGGAGTAACTCGTTCGCGAAACGAGTGATCGGAATGTTTACACAAATCCGATCTTGGGCGACCTTTACGATTTCATGGTCGGCAATTCCCAGTTCGGCGGGAATCGCAAATTTGCTGATATCCATTGCATTCCCTCCTATGGGTTGAGTTGTTCAAGGACGAAGAAATATGGTGCCGGCGATAGGATTCGAACCCACAACCTTCTCGACGGGGTCGAGACGCGCTACCATCTGCGCCACGCCGGCTTAAAAGTATATACGGCATTTTTACCCTAGCCAACAAATGAAAGTTTGTAAATAAAAAACGCCAGATTAAATCGGCGGTTTTTGTGTGGCAAGAAAAAGCGTGAGAGTGGCGGCGGCAGGATTTGAACCTGCGGCCTTTGGCTTTTTAGACCAGCGCTCTACCGCTGAGCTAATCGCCCGAGCGAATGATGCAAAGAAACGTAGTTCCATTGTATCTTCGCGAGGCGTGAGCTACATAGTAGCTACGCCGCCACTCTCGAGGAACTGAGTACTAACTCTGTCGGGGCGATGGGATTTGAACCCACGACCTTCTCGTCCCGAACGAGACGCGCTACCAAGCTGCGCTACGCCCCGACGGAGTTTCCCCTGAAGCAAAAAGCTGTGAAATGATCGTTTCCGATCCGATGTTTTGTCCGGGTTGTCCCGTGTCTGTTTTCCATTGTCGGGGCGATGGGATTTGAACCCACGACCTTCTCGACCCCATCGAGACGCGCTACCAAACTGCGCTACGCCCCGACAATGGATTTATTGTAAATACGGAATTTCACTGGACAGACATGTACTCACTTACTTTCGGCTCAACTTACTCTGTCGGGACGATGGGATTTGAACCCACGACCTTCTCATCCCAAATGAGACGCGCTACCAAGCTGCGCTACGTCCCGTCAGAGTATTTCGATTCCTCGATTACTTCAAGAGCAACCGACATGATTTTATACAGACTTCTTGATATTGTCAATACTTTAGCCCAAAGGCCACGGGAGCAAGACGGAGTTTTACGCTACAATGTATCTAAAATGAATCTCTAAGAGGAATTCGAGATGAACCATAAGCGTTATAAACTAATTGTGAACGTTCCGGTTGAGAGTGCTGATAGGTTGCGTGCGGCACTTGGAAAAGCAGGTGCGGGGAAAATCGGTAATTATGATTTCACCTCTTTTTCTACACGTGGTTTAGGTCGTTTCCGCCCGCTCAAAGGTGCTCATCCGACAATTGGTACCGTTGGGAAGCTTGAGGAAGTTGAAGAAGAACAAATCGAGACTGTGGTTTTAGAGCAAGACCTTAGTACTGTCCTTACTGTAGTCCGCACGGTGCACCCCTATGAAGAACCGGTGATTGAAGTAATTGAGTTGGTGGATGCCTGAGTTGCGTTTTCTTGGGCGTTTAGTGCGCAATCTCGGCCGCGGGACGCGCTTGGGTTTTCCGACGGCAAATTTGGAAACTGACAGCACTGTTCCTGAAGGAATCTATATCGGTTATGCCAACGTGAATGGTGAAAAGCTGCCTGCCCTGATTTTTAGCGGTGCCCCGATTACATTTAATGAGAAAGAGCATCGGATCGAAGTGTATCTATTGGATTTTGAGGGAGACTTGCAGGTTGAAGAGCTAGAAATAACACTGATCAAAAAGATACGTGATAATCAAAAATTCGAATCAAAAGAGCTTCTAATCGTGCAGATGAAGGAAGACGAACGGGTTGCGAGAGAGTATTTTAGGCGCGTTTGACATAACGCATCCATTTGCTACGATACGAATACAATTTAATAACCGCCTCGTCGTCCTGACCAAAGGACTTCGGGGTAAACCTTCAGGGCAGGGTGCGATTCCCGACCGGCGGTTAAACCCCGCGACTCCCGAAAGGGACTGATCCGGTGTAAATCCGGGGGCGACAGTATAGTCTGGATGAAAGAAGGTTCATTTCGAACGTAGTGAGAAACTTTCTTATTATGTTTGAGGTAGAAAGAGTATGCCCTGAATCAATATGGGCATTATTTTATGCCCAGAGAGGAAAAATGAACATGTTGAAATGGGGTCCGTGGTTCGTGGCGTTTGCGGCGTTACTCTGGGCAGTGGATGCGCCTTTTAGAAAGTTCCTCACTCAAGATCTTACGTCCACGACAATCGTGTTTATGGAGCACATTTTGATTGCCCCATTTGCACTGGCACTGCTCGTCGGTCGTTGGAAAGAAATCTTGAAATTTAACTGGAAAGAGTGGGTAAGCGTGGTATTCATCGCCTTGGGTGGTTCGGCTTTGGCAACAATTCTGTTTACGCAAAGCTTCCATTACGTGAATCCATCGGTTTCAATCCTTTTGCAAAAAGTGCAACCGTTTATTGCGATTGCGCTTGCCTCGTTGCTGCTGAAAGAAAAAATGACCAAGCGGTTTTGGCTGTGGGCGCTTGTGGGAATCTTTGGCGCGTATCTCATCACATTTCCGGAATTGAAAGTAACGGGTTTGCAGTTTGCAGGCGGTACGTTGGGAGTGCTTGCGGCGCTGGGTGCGGCGTTCTTTTGGGCTGGCTCAACGGTCTTTGGACGCTTGGTACTTAGGAAAGCCAGTTTCCAGCTGATGACCGGCATCCGATTCCTCGGGGCGCTTTTCTTCTTATTTTTAATCGCGTTGTATTACGGGCGTGTTGGTGAAATTGGCCAGGCCTCCTCAACCGACTGGTGGTATGTGGCGATTATCGCGCTGGTTGCCGGGTTTGTCTCGTTGTTCATTTACTACCGCGGCTTAAAGCATACAAAAGCAAGTATCGCCACCATCGCAGAACTCGCGTTTCCATTTTCCGCAGTGGTGATCAACTGGATTTATTTGGACGCGCCATTGTCATTCGGCCAAATCGCCGGAGGAATCGTTTTACTGGCCGCGCTTGTTGGACTTTCACGAGTGAACCAGGCCGAATTGGCAGTGCGTAAAGCTCTGAAATAAAAAGGGCGGCTTGGGAGGAGGGTCCAACCAAGCCGCTAAGAGTGTCGAGTGCTGGTATGCGCTTTTTTTGCTCAAGGGAGGAGGCCCCAGCGCATTTCCGGTCAGGCGGAAACCACCTGTCCCCGGTTCGGAGCGCGTGATTCAAACCCAGAATCAGTTGAGCGGAGCGAATTTAGGTTTATATTCCAGGCGCGAGGAGCGCTGCGTACCCTGCGGTACGTAAGCGACGAGCAACGCAGAAGATGACCTAAATTCGCCCGCCCGTAGGGAAGTTAAAAAATGGCTTATTTCCTTCGTTACTCCTCCTCACTGTGCCACGGGGCACACGTTCGTCGTCGCGCCTTGAAATAATCTCATTTTTTAGCTTCTCAACCTGACTCTGGTTTAAATCATGCGCTCCTTGCTCTTATGCGCGCGTTTCGGACACGCGCAATCTGTTCTTCGGTTACGGGCTTTTCGAAAGCGCGTAAGCCTGCAAGGCGAAAGCCGTGCTTCAGGGCCCATCCACCTACTTGGTCGATTTGGCGCGGAAAGATCTCCTTTCCAACCGTGAACGGTTGAAAATGCCCTTCAAGCGCAAGAATCGCCGTTTCCGCCATACACGCGTAGAGCGTATTCGGTGGGAAACCGAGGCTGAACGCTTGACCAGGTCGGTCCAGACGTTCCATGGAAAGTTCACCCGGAACTGAGACAACCCCGCCGTCGATCACAAGCACGTCACTGCGTTCCCGAGCGACACGTGTGCTTACGTTGCGCGGGCGGGAGACATCCACGACGATTGAGCCGGGCTTCAGGTGTTCGGGGTGAATGAGAGCGTGGGGGCTGCTGGTTGCCACAAGGAGTATGTCAGCGTCCAGCAAGACACCTGAACTTGTCGTTGATTGAAACGCTGTTTGATCCCCGGCGCCCAGATAGGCATGGACGAGCCGTTCGGTCTTTCCAAGTAGAGCCAAATCGCGCCCTACAAGGTAAGTGAGGCGGAACTGATGCGCAAGAGCCCAGGCGCACGCCGTTCCGATTGAGCCAGTTGCACCCACAATTGCCAGTTTTGCGTTTTTCGGAACGATCGCCAGCATCTCACACGCCATAACCACGCTTTGGAGAGCCGTGGCGACAGTATAGCTGTTGCCGGTCGTGACCGGTACCGGGCTCTGCCCCGGTTGATTCAGCGTTACGCCGGCATCACCGGAACACGCAGTGTACGCCCCCAGACCGACGATCTGGGCCCCGTGCTGATGCGCGAGGTCGCAGCACTCCAGAATCCTGGAGTAGGCAAACCGCGGCCGATTGATCAGGATTCGTGGCGACAAAGGGCAGACAATGAAGACTCCCTTGACTGCTCCCCCGGCTTTGGACTCGATCCCCTTGATCGTCGCGTAGGCAAAGGGGGCGCGCGTGGCTAAGAATGCCTCGATCGCCCAGGTGGGAAAACGCGCTAAGCGCGGATACTTTTGGGCGACTTCGCGCTTCACGTCTAACGGGTGAATAATGAAAGCAAACGTATTCATGCATACCCTCCTCGAGTTATTCAGGTACCGACCCTGCCGTACTGCCCCTACTATATTGAAATCGTCGAAATAATCAAGTAATAAGCGCTACGATAAGGGTGATATGCGCACAGATCAGATCATTGCGAAAGTTGTTATCCCTGCTCCACCGGCTCTCGTATACGAAGCGTTTGTATCCGCCAAAAAACACGCGGCGTTTACCGGATCACCGGCCACGAGCGAAGAGCGGGTGGGCGGAAAGTTTAGTGCCTGGGATGGGTATATTTCCGGTCGCTACTTGGAGTTAGAGCCCGGGAAGCGGATTGTGGCGGAATGGCAAACGACAGAATGGCCCGAAGGGTACCCGCCTTCTCGATTGGAATTAGTCTTTACGCCCCAAGGTAAGGGAACGGAAATTAATATGAGTCACACCGCTGTTCCGGCCGAGCAAAAGGAGTCCTACGCCCGGGGCTGGGAAGATTTCTACTGGGAACCGTTACGCCAGTACTTCAAATGAGCGAAGAAAAGTACACTCGCGTTTTCGAAAAAGGGACGTACAATTGCTCTCATTGTGGGGCGCAATTATTTCCTTCTGGGGCAAAATTCTCTTCCGGTACTGCCTGGCCGAGCTTCCGCAAAGCACTGAGCGGGGCGATTAAAACTCGTCCTGATCATTCTTTGGGTATGACGCGTACTGAAATTCTATGTGCGAAGTGCGGTCAACACCTCGGACACGTGTTTGATGATGGCAAAGAGTGCGGGGACACGCATGAGCAAGCCGGCCAACGGTTCTGTGTACTTTCTGAAGCGCTTGATTTAGAGAAGAAGTAAAAGACCAGACAATGCACTCTTTGGACAAGAGTTCTCGCGTTTACCAATGCCCTTAGGGTTGAGAAGGTCTGGGTCTTTTAGGGACAAAAAGGAAGCCCGAAATAATCCCTCCGAGCACGAGACCCCCAAGTAAAGGATCTAGTCTTTCAAAGATCGGTAGTTGGTAAAAGACAAGGATCTTAAGGCCGATTACAGCACAGATTATTCCATAGAAGATTTGGTGAATTCTTCGGGGGAAGTTAGAAGTGACTGGTTCAATAAGCATGATTGTAGCAAAAAATATAAATGTAGGGTCGAATAACCCGGATGTATGTGCACCCAGTGCCAAAAGCCCAATCGCAAAAACAAACGTATAGATGGCGACTGTTTCCCACTTTTTTATCCTATAGACCGTATACAAACCGAAAATAAGAATCGGTACGATAAGGACTTTGGGCGCGACGCCCCACCATGAGATAAGATTCGTTTCAAAAAACGACAGTAGTATGAGTGTAAGAGCAGCCGGATTAGCCAAGTGGCGGATCTTGCTAAAATGAAGATACCGCTTGACGCCTACTACCAGGAACGGTGCGATTAGATATACCCACCAACTACTTAAAGGATTAATGATGAGGGCCAAAATTGCCGCCGAAATTAAGCCCGAGCGGGGAATTGCAAAGGGTTTTCGGCTGTATCTTAAAATGGCGAGTTCTAATAATGTTTGCAGGGTGAAAAGCAGCGCAATTTTTCCGAGTAACAAGCCATCAGACCTTACAACAAGTCCGAATAGGAGTAATAGGCATAGGTATGTGAACGTTAGGGTTTTAAGTGGAACTCTCAATATGCTTTTACGCTACTGTATTTGGATATGTTAATGTAAAAGGCAAGGAGATGTATGGACGAACAACAACCAACGGCACCGGAGAGCGCGCCGCAAGAGCCAACAGCTCAGAGTGCGCAAACGTATGGAAAGGGTTCGCGGATGAAAATGTTTGTGTACTACCTTATCGCGGCAGTCGTGATCTACTTTCTCGTTTGGTTTCTCTGGCTCAAATAGAGCTTTACAGGCGTAATAAGCCCCAGAATTAAAGCAGCATCGCTCCTTGACAAAAGGGGCGTTTTGAGGTATTATAGATTCCGGCTGAACGCCCTGCTAGCGCCGAGCTATTTGCAGGGCGTTTTTTTGGACACCACTCTGCAGTGAGTTGAAATCCATTATACTAATAGCAGATGGATGCAACACTCACGAAGGTAATGGAGCTCGGGTCGTATTCTCTTGGGTTGTGGTTTAAACCCCAAGGTGCATTCCCACAGTTTATTGCGGGTCAACATGTAACATTGGTGCTTAAAAACGAGTCACTGACTGGTGCCAATAAAGCGCATACCTACACAATCGCCTCAACACCAATGGAGCTCCCTGAAATCCTCATCGCTTCCAAGGATTCTCCTTCAGTTTTTAAAAAAGCATTACGTGAGCTTGAACCTGGTGATAGCGTAACGATTACTAATCCCATCGGAGATTTTTATCTGCATGAAGGCGACCGACCAGTTGTAATGATTGCGGGAGGGATCGGGATTACGCCGTTTCGCAGTATGCTGATGCAAGCATTTCATGCTGGCATCACACGCGCGATTCACGTGTTATATTCAAATAAGACAGTCGATATCGCGTTTAAGCAGGACCTAGACGATTTGGCAGTAAGATATCCCGCCCTGAGCATGACGTATACCGTAACGGAACCCGCTGCCTCCTGGAGCGGAGAAAAACGTCTGATAACCTCTGAGTTCATCAGCGATTATTGTGCTAATCCCTTAGGCTTCGATTTCTACGTCTGCGGCCCACCGGGTATGGTAAATGCCTGCAGCGCGTTTCTGACCGAGCTTCACGTCCCGCAGGATCAAGTGTATGTCGAACGCTTCACCGGTTATCACGCTTTACACCCTCACTCTAAACAATGAACACTAACCCTAAATCACTCGCGCTGGAGTTCGCCCATATTACGGGTGCGTTGGTAACTTCAGTTGCTGTTTTTGAAGGTCTGTATTGGTATTACTGGCGTGCGCAAGGGGCGGTGGACCTCACATTTGTGAACCGGATCTTTGCCTGGGACGCCGTTATCTTACTCTTACTCGTTTTGCTTATCGGCCCTTTGTGCCGTTTTTTTACGTTTTTTCGCAGACTTATTCATACCCGTAAATATCTTGGCCTTGCAGCTGCTGCACTGGGGTTTGTCCATTTTCTAGTGACGTATATCTTTTTAGCGGATCGATTCCCGGCGGAGGCCCTCATAGAAAATTGGCCCGCTCCATTAATGGGGCTCCTAGCGTTGATCATTTTTTACCTTTTAGCCGCAATCTCAAACCGTTGGTCGTTGGTTATT
>JAGVHQ010000054.1 GCA_020056565.1 Candidatus Berkelbacteria bacterium | reverse complement strand
GGCGCAAACAAAAAATTACGCCGAATGGCGCAACTTTTTCCGTTCTCTCGGCTCTAACCCCGAAATCAAGGACAAAACGCTTTCAATCAATTGGGGCGAACTCTGGGATTTTACGGCGAAAACAAAAGCGGATTTTGCCCTGCGGAGCGCGGCGTACTCGCCGCGCGGAGCAGTCAATTCCGACAAAGTTAGTTTTGGTGCCGAGGAGAGGACTCGAACCTCCATGCCCTTGCGGGCGCTACCACCTCAAGGTAGTGCGGCTTCCAGTTACGCCACCTCGGCATGCGCTTGAATAATATCAAGTGTATTCTGAACCTTTTTTCGCTTTCGTTCAAGACACATTACATTATCTGCATAATACATTTTATTTGTCAGCAAAATAGCGCTTCTTTTTGCAAATCTCAATACATAAGTAGATCTCCCATCATAGTTTATTGTTGCTTGAATAGGAAGTAATCGTAATGTTGTTTTATATATCCACTCAAGAAAATTGGGGCTCGCGGAAGAAAATTGCATATAGTACATAAAACTACTTCTCCAGCGCGGATCCCAATATGAGTATGTACTACCATCACCGTCAAGAACTCCGCGTAGGAAATCAAAAAAATAGCGATCCGGTATACGAAGTACTCCTATTGTTTTTGATTTTGCAGGGGTTAAACCGATTCTTACCAATTTCCGATATAAACGTACATTTCCTACTTGGATTCGAAAATATTTTCGCGAACTGTAACTTGAACTCTTCAAAGTTATTCTCTGTTCCACGCACAAACATCTCTTAAAGTTCTCTAATTGATCTCTATCTTTGGATGTCAGATCAATGTGTCTACCGTCCTTCGAGAGATTACCGTCTGTTGCTATGAGGCCAACTGCGTAAGCGAAATTACGGCTCCATCTAAAATCATTCACAACTCAAGCATATAGCGTATACCAACCTAGATCAACTTGAACGAAGACTCAAGAGAATCACTCTTTTGGAATCACCTCTTCGGCCAGTTTTAGTTGCTCAGGAGTATTGATGCCTAAAGCATCGTGCCAATCGGCAACGGTGATCGTTTCCACACCCACTTTGTTACGCACCGCTATCTCAATGATGTCGGTGATAAAGTACTCATCCTTTTTATTCAATCTGATTTGCCTGATGTGCTCAGTAAGCCACTGTTTATCGATTGCATACAAACCCACATTGTTTTCTTTAATGGAGCGAATCTCTGGATTGGCCATCGCCTGCTCAACAATCTTTGTAAATTTACCATTCTCGTCGCGAATGATCCTCCCGTAACTGAAAAGGTCCGGGTCGTCGAACATAACAGTTGTAGCGGTAATCGTGGCGTGCGTGTCTGAGTGCTGGAGGGCAAGTTTTGCGAGGGTTGCCGGGGTGATAAACGGCATATCTCCGTAAGTGACAATTACTGTTTCGCATTCGCGAGGCACAGAAGGGAGCGCGGCCTCGACCGCATTGGCGGTACCAAGTAGTTCTTTTTGCAACACGGTTGTGGCGCGCCGCCCCACAAAATCCACCACTTCTTCGGCTTTATACCCCACGACCACGATTGGCTGTGCAAAATCAGTGGCTTCATATGCTTTAAGGACATAATCCAAAAGAGGCCGACCCCGAAACTCGGCCAATACCTTAGGATGGTCGTACCCTACAAAACGCGTGCCCTTACCCGCGGCTAAAATAATCGGCTGGACCGTATGCATCGCCTCAACGCTACCGTAAAATGAGCCAAAACGTAAGGGACGGTCGTCCAACCTGGACGACCGTCATTCCCCTTCTCTCCCTAAACGAACGAAGCTTCTCCGAGCTTCGCTCCATAGCGCTCGCAGAGCGCTTGAAGCTGGTCGAAGTGCACAAGCACCCGTTCCCTCCGCTTGGCAGCCATCTGCCCATCCGGGTATTCGTAGAGCTCCGCAAGCTCCGCGGTACCGGTGTACACCGCGCTAATCGGAGTTGTCGCAACGCGGGTGACGCGCAACGGAAAGCACAGTGCCATGACCGTTTCCAATTCCACCCCATATTCGGGTAGTTTCAGGTGCGATTGCAGGGCCTCAATCACAGGCCGCCGAAAGGCACGGAAACCGCACAGGACGTCGTAGAACTTTCGGCCAGAAAGCATGCTGACGGTCTGCGCGAACATGAGATTCATCAACTCGCGATCAAGTGGTACCCCCACCCTACATGAATTGGGGTGATACCGCTCTCCAAGCACGACGTCGTTGGAAGCCAAGAGCTCCACGAATCGCCCAAGATCGTCTGGATCGTGCTGGCCATCGGCATCCATCGTAACCATGGCGTCACACCCCCCCTCAAGGAAAAATTCGAAGGCGTGTTTCAACGCATCCGCTTTCCCTACATTATGCGGCAGGGTGATGACGTGCGCGCCTTGCGCGGCCGCCTCTTCGCCTGTGCCGTCCCACGAGCCATCATCCACCAGGAGCTTTCCGATCCGGGCCTTACCGAGAGTGGCGGGGATGCGTTCTACGATCCTCTTCTCTCGCAGCCCAATCACTTCACAGTGGGCGCAAATCGCCACAAGTATATCCATGTCATCTTCCTCCTCAGGAATTTTTATTGTAAAAGGGCGATTGCTCGCGCAACGATCGAATCCTCCCGCTCAAACAGGGTAGGAGTGTGTTTCAGAAGACGCACTGTTTCGGTGGGGGTGAAAAAGCGCAGCAGATCGTGCTCCCCATCACCTCTGCCCACCTCTTCTGTCACACGGGCAAGAAAATAGTGGGTCTGTTTAGGTCCGCCATCTTCCATTCGTGAATCAAGGGAACCAAGAGATGTGCCAAGCACTACCTGAAGCCCGGTTTCTTCCTGGATTTCGCGCCGGGCTGTTGCCTCAAGGGCTTCGCCTACCTCTTGGGTCCCCTTGGGAAGATGCCATGTATCGGTTTTGGCGCGGTATAAAAGGCCGATCCGGAGATCTTTACCCGTACCGGTATAGACTACCCCGCCAGAGGATACATGCAGCTGTTGACCCACGTATGATTTGTACCCCACAGATCGCGTTGTGTCAATCAATAAGAGTTAATTCTGGGTGGTTTGAGAGGACTGCGAACGAAACCACGCCACGGTTTCTTCAAGACCGTTTGCCAGGGGAATGGTAGGCCTCCACCCCAAATCACTGCGCGCCTTTGTCGGGTCGAGTACTGATCGGCGTGGGTCGCCTGCTCCCAGGGCTGTATGGGTGGGCTTACGCGCACTCTTGGTGATGGCAGCAAGCTGTGCGGCTAGTTCATTAACCGATGTTTCTTTCCCGGTGCCGATGTTAAAAATTCCATCAGAGTTTTCTTGCGTGGCCACTCTCATAGCCGCGACAACATCGCCCACAAACACAAAGTCCCGCGTCTGTTTACCATCGCCAAAAATAACGGGTGCTTTACCGCGCAACAAGCGCTCGGTAAAAACTGCAACAACACCCCCTTCTCCATAGGGATCCTGACGTGGACCGTAGACATTGGCAAAGCGCAGCACTGCCACGGGGATCTTGTGGAGCGCCCCAAACCAGCGTAAATAATGTTCGCCGGTCAATTTCGAAATGCCATACGGCGATTGTGGTTTAGTAGAAGCAGTTTCGGGAGTCGGAATCTCAACCGTATCCCCGTACACTGCGGCGCTTGAGGCGAATACAATCTGCTTGAGCTCCCGCGCTTGAGGCGTGGCAAGTAAATTGAGCGTGCCGCTGATATTAACTGCCGCGTCGTGCGCGGGCTGATTAACGGACACGCGCACGTCTTTGTGCGCGGCAAGGTGGTGGATGATTTCGGGCTTTACTTCTTCCATTACCCGCTCTACCGTTTTGGGATCAGTAATGGAACCCTCAAAAAAACGTGCTTTGGAGTGTACCCACTCTTTTTTACCCGTGGAAAGGTCATCCAAAATTGCGACTGTATCACCGCCCTCAAGCAGCGCTTCGACAACATGGCTCCCAATAAACCCCGCACCACCAGTTACAAGAACTTTAGACATCGGTGCCACTATACCAGAACATGTGCGTCAAGAAAAAAAAGCCTCGGCAGAGTTGCCGAGGCCCACTACCGCCCATCAAGGGCGTCAGTGATTGTTTCCGTTTCTGGGGACCTGGGGCCGCGCAGGCGGATTCCGGTGGAGCGTCTCGCGCACGTTAACCGACCCGGTCCGCGAACGGCCGGAGATGGTCCACGTTTTCGCCGTTCCGCCATCGAGCCATTTGACTCCCGGGCGGAATTGGTTGTAGGTAACCATCGTGAGCGAGAACATCACGTTCCCGTACGCAAGGTCGCCCGTGTGCAGAAGCTTTTCAAAGCTCTGCCCCATGGCAACCACCCGCTCCCGCTGTTGCCGGATTTGCTCCCGCAAGCGTTCCTGCTTTTGAGCCGGTTCAAGGGCGATGTCTTCCTCGCCCTTGGTCCAAAGCCGAGCTTCCATGTACCCGCCGTACACTTGGGTCAAAATCGCCGTCAGCACTCCTTCGGGAGCCGCTCCGATCCCGATTGCGCAATCAATGTCGTACTCTGGCTCGAGGGCCAGGAACCCGGCGGTGATGTCACCGTCGGTGATCAAGTCTAGTTGCACATTGAGGGCGCGCAAGCGGCTGATGAGATGTGCGTTGTAGGCTCGGTCGAGTACCATGCACTTAACCTCGTCGGTCGGTTTTTGCCGCACCTGAGAGATAAAATGCACGATTTGCTCGGGCTCGTGGTCAATCAGGCCGAAATTCGAGCTAGTCCTCAAAAGACCTTGCTCGATTCCCCAAGGAATTGCTTCCCGCAGATCAGAGCCGAACACGAGCTTGCGCATATAGCCGTCCGGGCCGCGTAAAAGACGGCCTTCACCCCGAATGGCGGCGCCCAAAATTGCGATCGCCCCGGGCTTGCCGTCGGCACACAGATTTGTGCCCTCTAATGGATCAGCGGCGATGTCGAGCACGATTTCCCGTTCCTGCGTTGCTTCGTCCGCCGCGTTCAGACGCGCGACAACGTTGAGCGGTCCCAAGATTTCGCCAATGTAGAGCATCGGCGCCTCGTCCCGTTCTCCCTCGCCGATCACGACTTGCGCCGGCACGAGCAGTTCCTTGTTGAGCACTTCCCGCCCAGCTTGCACTGCCGCAAAATCCGCGGCATGTCGATCGCCCCTTCCATGAAAATGCGAAGCAGCCAACGCCATCGCGGTGGTGGCGTTTTGCATGGACGTAAGCGTCAACCGCTCTAAAAGGTCTGATTCGATCTCAGACCGAATGAAAATCAAGTCGTACGGCACGACACGCGTCAATTTCCCAACGGGCCCGATGGCCATGCCAGCAAGGCTTCCCTCATCACTCATCGTCTTCACCTTCCTTGTTTACTCGAATTGTTAAGGAACCGCTAAAGCTCCTTATTCCCCCTCGTAAGAAGCTCTAGATTAGATTGGTGCCGAGGAGAGGACTTGAACCTCCACGCCCTTGCGGACACAGCGCTCTGAACGCTGCGCGTCTGCCAATTCCGCCACCTCGGCTCTCGTTGCTAGTGGCTGTACTATTGTACGCGTTTTCCTTTCAAATACCAACCCTCTATGGACTTGAAACGATCCGATTGCGCGTGGATTGGGGAAAATTCAACCCCTTTTAGTTTGTCTGAGATTACATAGGGAACAGGTGGTACGGGATAAATACCGGCTGGCACATCTTTACTTAAGATTTCTTTGATCTTTTCACGCAGGCGTAACCGCTCTTCATTTGACGAAGAGCGCTCGAGCGCTTCGATCGCGTCGTCGAGCCCGGGATTAAACCATTTTGCGTAATTTTGCCCAAGCGGAGCAAGTTGCGATGAGTGCCAGAACGCCCTTTGAGCCCTGTCGCTTGTGAGGTCGGCCATAAGTGCAACCGCATCGTATTGCTGATCTTTAGAAAACGCGTTCGCTACATCTGCGCGCGAAGTAGTAGTGATCTCAAGCCGACTTTTGGAGGCCGAAAGTTGCGCGCTCCACTCGGTAAGCACCTGCTCAACATCTTTGGAATCGGTCGCCAGCACGCGCAGCGTGCGGTCTTTAACCGCCCCGTCGCGCAGACTCGAGCGCTCCTGAGCCGTTTTTTGCCCTGGCTGTGCCGAGTTGTAAAACACGACGACACTCAAGGCGCTCGGAACGTCGTACTCGCGTAATCCATCCCCTTCTGGCGCCTCGGAAAGCCCCCATTCTCCGATAACAGTTTTGCGTTTAAGGGCAGAGGTGAGTTTCTCCTCGCTTTCAAAGGGGGTTAATATAATTTTGTCCAAGTGCGCCGGCGGACTAAATTGTGTATTGCGTTCAAAGACGCGCTGCGTACCATCACCCTCAACCAATACATACGGACCAAATGAAAGGTGGGGAGTGGCAAGTTCATCCAGAAATTCACGTTTTGATTGGGGGAATTCAACAAGGATTGTGCGAGGGTCCGTGACAACGACAGTCGCTTCTTTGTAGAGATCTTCTGCGACCATCGCAGTGCGGATTGCCTCAAGCGCGGCGCTTTCCGGAAAACGGATCACAAAACGGCGGCGGTCGCGGTCAAACTCGACGGTCTCCGCAAGATCAGGTTGCATGGCGCCACTTTGGTCGAAGCCGATGAGCCCCCGATGCGTAAGTCGCAGCGAGCTCATATCAATCGCATCCACCGCTTTCACAAGTACACCTTCGCTGAAAATTCCCCCCGCAAGCGGGATTTCCCGCTCGAGCGCCAAACGCGCTTTAATCCCTAAAGGAATACTGGCAAGCGCGATTACAAGGGCAAGCGTTAAAATTATTTTTTCCGACGGCGTCAACGCCCGAAAAAGATACCCAAAGAATATTTTTGCTCGGCCCCACAAGGACCAAATCATACAAACAGGACAGCAATTGCAACGCCCACAAAAATGAGGGCGATCACAATCGTTGCCCGAAACAGTACGCGCTCAGCTCCCCGACGAGAACGATAGACGTTCCCTTCCCCCCCGAATGCTCCGCCAAGCGACGTACCGCGCTGCTGCAGCAAAATACTCCCCACCAGCAGGAACGCGAGCACAATCTCTACAACCATTAAGGTTGACTTCATACGTTGGCGAGTATATCGAGACCCCTCGCGGATGTCAAACAGTTAAGGTATTGTGTCCCTGTGGGACATCTCCCGAAGGGAGAAAAATATGAGAAAAGTACAATCTCAATCAAAGAAAAAAGCAAAGCGTACGATTTTGGTGACCGGCGGGGCAGGGCTTGTCGGGACAGAGTGTATTCGGCTTTTTGCATCGCGGGGCGATCGTGTGATTTCGATTGACAACTATATGCGTGCGAAGTTCTTCGGACGCGAGGGTAACACGCGCGCTAATGTTAAAAAAAGCATTCAAGAATTCGGCGCGATCGAACACATCGAAGGCGATATCCGCGACGAAAAAATCCTCAAAAAGTATATCCCCCAGGTGGATGCAATCGTGCATACTGCCGCCCAGCCATCGCACCCGCGCTCAATCGATATCCCGCGCGAAGATTTTTCAGTAAATGCCTATGGCACATTTTTACTTTTGGAAACGGCCCGCCAGCTCAACCCAAAAGTTGTGTTCGTGCATTGCTCTACAAATAAAGTGTACGGCGATGCCCCAAATGAAATCCCGTTTAAAGAATTGTCTACGCGTTATGACTTCCGCGACATTGACGCGATCGACGAGACCCTTACCACCGACCAAAGTATGCACACGCCCTTCGGGGTTTCTAAAACCGCCGCGGATTTATACGCCCAAGAATATGCACGCTTGTACGGATTGAAAACGGGCATCTTCCGCATGGGCTGCATTACCGGCGGGGCGGCAAAAGCAGTTGAGCAACACAATTGGGAACCCTACTTTGTCCGTGCCAATGTTGAAGGATTGCCACTCAAAATTTACGGTTATGGTGGCAAGCAAGTACGGGATGTTATTCATGCTCGCGACCTGGCACGTTTGTTCGCGCTCTTTATTGAAAATCCTCGTCCTGGGGAGGTCTATAACATCGGCGGAGGTCGCGAAAACTCTACCTCGCT